>JBBUEW010000001.1:0-4814 GCA_038078095.1 Patescibacteria group bacterium
CCTTAATATCTTGATCCTTCACACCGGCCAACACTGGCACCGCGACTTTATAGCCAAGGGTTGATGCCGCAAGACCAAGGTGAACTTCCAGAATCTGACCAAGGTTCATACGCGACACCACACCCAGTGGGGTAAGGAGAATGTCGACCGGTTGGCCTTCTTCCGTGAACGGCATGTCGGCGACTGGCACGACTTTCGAGATGACACCTTTGTTTCCGTGACGACCAGCGACTTTATCACCTACCTGCAATTTGCGGAGGTCAGCGATGGTTACCTGAATCGACGTAATGACGCCTGGCGACAAGTTATCACCGGCTTCACGGCTGAAGATCTTGATGTCCACCACTTTTCCTTTGCGGCCGTGCTCCAAGTAGAGCGACGAATCGCGAACATCGCGAGCTTTGTCACCGAAAATGGCGCGCAGCAACTTTTCTTCGGCAGAGAGTTCGGTTTCACCCTTTGGCGTGATCTTTCCAACCAGGATATCGCCCGACTTCACTTCGGCACCCACGCGAATGATTCCTTCGGCGTCCAAGTTCTTTAGCTTTTCTTCGGACACGTTTGGAATATCGCTCGTGACGAGTTCTGGTCCAAGCTTGGTGTCACGCACGTCGAGCGTTAAGTGCTCCAAGTGGATCGTGGTGAAACGATCATCTTGTACGACGCGCTCCGAAATGATGACAGCGTCTTCATAGTTGTAGCCATCCCAGCTCATGAAGGCCACGCGCATGTTTTGACCAAGCGCGAGCTCGCCGTTTTCCACCGAAGGACCGTCGGCCAGCACATCGCCCTTCTTCACTTTGACGCCCGGCATGGTGACAGGGCGCTGGGTGATCGCCGTAGAGTTGTTTGAACGAAGATATTTATTAAGGTTGTACGTCACTTCACCAACTTTCTTGTACTTCATGACGATCTTGGCACCGTCCACCGACACCACTTCGCCATCTTCTTCCGCAGCAAGCACGTGGCCAGAGTCGAGGGCTGCACGACGCTCCATGCCCGTTCCGATAACCGGAGATTGTGGGCGGATTGGCGGAACAGCCTGACGCATCATGTTTGTTCCCATCAGGGCGCGCGTGGCGTCGTCATGCTCCAAGAATGGCACGAGTGCCGTTCCCACAGACACAATCTGCGTCGACGACACGTCCATAAAGTCGATTTCCGTTGCCGGAACCAACCGTGGTTCACCAAACTTACGTGCTTCCACGTATTCAGCAATGATGTATCCCTTCTCGTCGATCGGCACCGTCGCAGGACAGGTGGTCGACTGACTTTCCAAAAATGCGTTGACGTACACGATGTCAGTCGTTACGCGAGTACGGCCTTTCTCTACAACAACTTTACGATATGGCGTCTCGATAAAGCCGTAAGCGTTCACACGAGCGTAACTTGCCAAGTGGCCGACCAAACCGATGTTCGGACCTTCTGGTGTGGCGATCGGACAAATGCGGCCGTAGTGCGTTGGGTGAACGTCACGAACTTCGAAACCGGCGCGCTCACGCGTAAGACCGCCAGGTCCCATCGCAGACAAACGACGCTTGTGTTCAAGCTCGGCAAGCGGGTTCGTTTGGTCCATGAACTGTGAAAGCTGCGACGACATGAAGAATTCACGCACCGCACCAATGACTGGGCGAGCGTTGACGAGCTTTCCTGGCGTCAGCGCGTCGATTTCGGTGGTGGACATACGGTCGCGCACAATGCGCTCCATACGTGCCATACCCACGCGGAAACGCGACTGCAACAATTCGCCAACCGCACGGATGCGGCGGTTTCCAAGGTGGTCGACGTCGTCGGACTCTTCTTGCGAAATGTTCAACCGGATGATTTCACGAATGATCATCACCAAGTCTTCCTTGGTAAGGATGCGATTCTCTTCTTTCGCAACGTCTGCTTCGTCGGCTGCAAGACCAAAACGCAAATTGAACTTGTAGCGACCGACGGCACCAAGGTCGTAACGATCGAAGTTGAAGAACATGGCGTGAATAAGGCTGCGTGCGTTATCTGCCGTGGCCAAATCACCTGGGCGAATACGCTTGTAGACTTCTTTCAAACCTTCTTCTTCGTTTGTTGCTGCATCCTTGGCAAGCGTATTTTCGATGTACTTAATGCTTGGGTGGATGTCGATATCGGCAAACAAGGCCGTAATCTCATCGTTGGTGGTGTACCCAAAGGCCCGCAAAAGGGACGTAACCGCAACCTTACGCTTACGGTCGATCTTCACCCACATGACGTTCTTGGGATCTGTTTCAAACTCGAGCCATGCACCACGGTTTGGAATGATCTTTGCGCCGTAATGCCGACGGGCGCGAATGATTTCGGCCGTAAAAAACGCACCAGCCGAACGTACCAACTGCGAAACCACCACACGTTCCACGCCGTTGATAATAAACGTACCGCGCGGCGTCATCACTGGCAGGTCGCCCAAGTAAATTTCCTGCTCCTTTACTTCTTGCGTCCGCAAGTTCTTCAACTTGGTTTTCACACGAAGCGGCGCCTCGAACGTCACGTTCTTAGAACGACTCGTCACTTCATCGAATTTTGCCTCGTCGAGGTAGTAATCCGTGAGTGTGAGTTCCAAATCGCGGCCCATGGAGTCGCGGATTGGGGAAATCTCGTTGAATAGTTCACGAATACCGTGATCTAAGAACCAGGCATACGCCGACTTCTGAACCTCGATGAGATCCGGAAGATCCATGGCATCACGGAGCGGAGTGAAATACTTTCGCGTCATCATAAAGCAAAAAACCGTCTTGCCACAAAACAAGACGTGTTTATGAAATCTTCGTGTCGTAAACGGTGCGGAGGCCGAAGAATGGCATGCACTGACGATGAAGAGTTTGGTTGTTCCCGTAGCAGTCAGGGGTCACAGCTCCACAAAAGCCCGCCCGGAGACGACACACAGGGATGTCCCAAGTGGCGCGATGATAACACGAAGAGATTTTAAGGTCAACGCAGCCCCAGTGGACAAAATACCTACTTTTCCGCAGAAGCTGGCGAAGAACGGGATCTGTCATCATTGACAAAGTCAGAAAAACAGGCTGAACTAGTGCCGCAATCGGATTCTTCCCTCCGACCCGCAGGTACCCATGCTTCTTCTCGTCACGTTTCGTTTCCCCTCCACCCTCGATGCCGACGACCTTCTGACCCGCCTGCAGGGGGGGATGCGGCCGCTCGGCTGGCAGATCGAAGGGACCCCCACCCTCCACACCCCGGATCCCGAGGGCGTGGAGGTCAAGTTCGCCCTACGACCTATGAATCCCGGGCAGACGATGGGACTGGACCGATCCACCCTCATGTTCTTGTGCGCTGGCGGCCCGGGACTCCTGCAGCAGGTGCTTCCCCAGAGCCACTGACGTCCCTCGAGCCCTCGGACGATGACCCCCCACGACGACACCCCGCTCGCACGAAGCGCCCCACGGCTTCGGCTGGCGGGGTCGTTTCAATTGAAGAAAGGTTGATTTTTTCTAAAAATAAGCTTAAATCCTGACCGGAGGCTGTGAAAGCTGATGCAGATTTTGACGAAAGAAATACTTCTTCTCCTTGCTCTGAGCTGCGCCACCGAAGTGGATGGGCTCACGATCGGGGACGCTGCACGAGAGCTGGGAATCAAATTCGGACTCGTCCTAAACGCGAGTACGGCGCGCGCCGCCAGCAAAACCCTCATCAAGGGGGAGCTGATCGCGAACGGGATCAAGAAAATCCCAGGCGGGAAAAGGAAAGAGGCTGATCATTACCGCCTCACGGCCAAGGGACGAGTCGAGCTCGCCAGGGTCACCGATCTCTTCAACCAGATCATGAGCCGTACCGGTCACGTGACGGTGAAGGCTTAAGGAGTTTGGGATCGGGTTCTGTACAGAATGGGCGGGAAATGCTATG
The DNA here is from genome assembly GCA_038078095.1 of Patescibacteria group bacterium. Lineage (GTDB taxonomy): Bacteria > Patescibacteriota > Patescibacteriia > UBA9934 > UBA9934 > CAIKHN01. Next base: position 3,877 of record JBBUEW010000001.1, read on the forward strand.
GTACTGTGTTCCCGAGGCACAAACCATGCGACTTCTTGACCCGGTCCTTGCATCTTCCGTTCCTACCGACGACCACGAAGAGGGGGTGGCCACCTGCCGCCTCCACTCCTGCCCCATGCCGGGAGGTCAGTGCGTCGCCTGTCTCGTCGAGACTGGCCGCACCGTGCACGAGCTCGCACCGGTGATCGGTACAGTCGAGCATCTCACCGTGCTCGATCCTGGTCCGGCTCCAGATCCGCGTGTTCTCTTCCTCGGGTTCCTCGGCGGTCCCCACCCGGGACCAACCGGCATCGAAGAAGGCGACCGGGCCAACAATCACCGCGACGGGGAGTAATCGGCTCCAACCGTCACCCCCCTCGCCACGACACGCTCACCCCGCGAACGCCATCGCGGGGTGCAGTCGTTTTATACGATATACTTTTACAAACTCTTTACTTCCGTCATATGCCGCCAGTCATCGATGTGAACGGTTGGGCAGTACTCGTGGGATCAGTCGCCGCGATGGTCCTCGGGTTTGTGTGGTACATGCCGGCAGTCTTTGGAAAGATTTGGATGGAAGGGACAAGTCGCACCGTGACCGGCATCGAACAAGCCAAAAAGACGATGAACATGAATCTCATCTTTGGCCTACAGTTCGTTGGTTGGCTCCTTGGCGCGTACGTTCTTGCACATTTTGCCGGTTACGCCGGTGCAACGACTGCGGTAGCTGGTGCGCAGGCGGGATTCTGGGCATGGCTCGGATTCGTAATGCCGGTAAACCTTGGTGCAACATTGTGGGATCGTCATAGTTGGGGTTCGTTTGCAGTAACGACAGGCTATAACCTCGTTTCCCTCCTTATCATCGGTGCGATCATCGGAGCTTGGCGCTAAAATCTCACTGCCGTCGTCATTGCGAGGAGGGTAATCCCGACGAAGCAATCTACTTGAGTGGATTGCTT
>JBBUEW010000002.1:0-5773 GCA_038078095.1 Patescibacteria group bacterium
TGATCAAGGAAAAGGTCTTCCGGAGCAATCCCCTGTTTCAACATGAACGTTCGCATCACATTCACCTCGTCGTATTCTGGCTGTCCGTCGTCACCACTCACTAAAACCTTGTCGACGAGACCAGCCTGATAAAGATCGACAGCCGTCAACAATCGATCGCGAAGAATATCCGACGGCTCTTCATTCTTTTTTACTTTAGCACCGAGTACGATCGCTATTGGTGCATGATGAGCATCATCGATCATGACGATGTCACTGCGGAAACGTGTCACAACGAATGTGCTCGCAAAAAGTGTCGCCGTGAGCAAAAAGACGATAACAAGACCTGTTCGAAAGACGGCGCGAGGAAGAGACATGCATTCTTTTATGAGTGATGAGACTCGATCGCCTCCGTTGGCTCTGCTTGTTGCAACATACGTCGACGAATCGCGCGCGCAAACATCAGCACCTCTTCGTTCCGTAACACAACACCGACTCCGATATATATCACCATACCAAGTCCGCCCGCGATGAGTACTTGCACGAAGACCGCCATGTACGTCGTCAACGGCACCACAGCAACGAACGCGTACTTTGCCGCCTGCGTCACCATGCCCGCCGCTGCACCAGCGATCGCAAGAAGTAACCCCACACGAACGATGCGTTTCTCATCAAGGTTCCCAACACGATGCCGCAACGTGCCCCACAGCACGATCACCTGCACAATCGCCGCAATACTAAACGCTGCACCAAGCCCGACCACGCCATACACTGGCGCCAAAAAGTATCCCAGCGCGATGTTCAACACGGCACCGATGAGACCGGCGAGGAGCGGCATACGTGTATCCTCGAGTGCGAAGAAGGCACGAACAAGAATGTAGACAATTGATTGCGCCGCAAAACTCAGTGCGAAGAATGCGAGCGTATCCGCCGTGGTCACGGTCGCAACCCAGTCGAACTTTCCTCGACCAAACGCGAGACGCACGATCTGTGCGCGAAGAAGGAGGAACATGACCGTTGCCGGAATGATCCATAACAGTACTTGTCGGACGGCGCTCGAAAATGCGTCGACGAATCCGCGCATATCCTTGGCGGCAACACGTTCGCACATCAATGGAAACGACGCCACAGCATACGCCATGGCAATAATGCCGATCGGAAACGAATTTAAGTTATACGCAAACTTCAGCACTGTCGCTGATCCGGCCACAGAAAGGGATGCGAGTGCGATCATCACCACGAAGTTGATTTGGTTCACGGCCAAACCAAGAACACGAGGAATCATTTGAATGCCGGTGGTGCGAAGATCTTTATCGTGGAGATCGAAAACCGAGGAGTAACGGTAGCCAAGTGCATACACACCAACCGTCTGTAGTAACGCGTGCATTGCTGCCCCAAGCACGGATCCCCACGCCAGACCGATCGGTCCCATGAGTGGGACGAAGAAGATGGCGCCGAGGATGATTCCGATATTATTAACGATCGGCGCCAAGGAATAGAGGAAGAAGCGTTTCGTTCCTTGCAGCACCGATCCGAACACCATGGAAACTGCGAAGAACAGCTCGCTCAGATAAATAACGCGACTCATGGCAATCGCTGTTTCCAATTTTTCTCCTGAGTATCCCGGCGCGACGAGTTGTGTGAGCCATGGAGCAGCGATGATGGCCAACGCCGACACAATCGCGAACGCCACGCCAAAAACATTCAAAATATTATTCGTAAAATGCCACGCCTTCTCATCATCTTTCTCGTAGTACTTTGAAAAAAGCGGAATGAAGCTCGCCGAGAGTGCGCCGAGCATGAGCAACTGCAGTAGCATGTCCGGAATTAAAAAAGAACTGGTGTAGGCGTCCAAAATATCACCGGCGCCAAACATCCCTGCAAGCATGTTGTCGCGGAACACGCCGAACAATCGCGACATCAAGGATAATGCGCCGATGATGATTGCCGCACTTGTGACGCTTCCGCTTTTACTTGTGAACAACGCCTTGATCATACTTTTTGCGGAGCGTGATGAATGCAAAAGTGAAGAGTCCCATCGCAACGAACAGCACGATGATTAATCCAATGACTTTGGGGTTGTCCAAGTGAAAAAACGAAACATCGTACACCTGTGCATCGGACACTTTGTTCCCTTCCTTATCGGTGGTGGCAAGCGTCACCGTGTATGTTCCCGGTCCAGAAAATGCATGAACAATTTGTGACTGCACACTGGTTGCGCCATCACCGAAGTCCCACGAAAATTGCATCCCATCCGTTGGCTGCTCAGCCAAACGGAATTCGTACGTCCGCCAATCGATTTGCCGCGAGGAGAAATGCGCGAGCGGCGAGATGGTGAGTTTCGAGGTAGAGCTCGTCAGTGTCGCAACCGCGCTCGCAACCGACGTAATCGCCTCACTGGCAGGTGTTGGCGACGGGGTTGTTGTTGCAACCGATGTAGCAGATGACGTGCTTACTATTGTTGTCGGTGGCGTTTCGACGGGAGGAACGACAATCTCGTCACTCGTCTTTGTCGGATCCGTTGGGAATGCGTCGTCTGCATCAGATACGCCATCATTGTCGTCATCCGAGTCACACACGTCCCCTTTCCCGTCACCATCTGCGTCAGCTTGATCGGCATTTGCATCGTCAACACAATTGTCGTCATCGTCGATAACACCATCACGATCTTCATCAGAAATCGTGCTGTAGAGCGGCGTGAGTGCGGTATCGTTTTCTGGATTAAGATCTTGCGGGGAACTTCCCTGAATGACCGCACGAATATTGAATGTCCCCCTGGGCAACGTGAAATCAACAAAAACATCATCGGGATTCCCGCCCACACGAAGCGACACTGCCTGCGACTGCCCAATCACCATTGCTCCCTGGTAGAAAAGCACATATGCCGTGGCATCAATTTCGCCAACGTTGCGTACCTTGGCGTAGATGCGAACGGTGTCGCCGGCATACAGAACTGATTCGGAAAACGTAATGTTGTTCGCTTCGATGGCAAGATCGACGGTTGTTGCGTGAGCAGGTAACGCCGGCGTGAGCAGGGCGACGAGTAGGAGCAATGAAAAAAATCCTCGGAGCATATTATATTTGAATATCGCGAACCCGAACGTGCGCTCCGCCCTGCAACCAGAGATCGCGCGCATCGTCCGCGTGAATGTGCAACCTCGCCCGATACGTTGGATGCACGCGGACAATAACATCTTCAATCACCTTCACGACATCTCCCACCACATCAACGCGTACCCGTGCACCATTTTCGAGCCGAAGCACTTCTGCCTCGGTGTCGGAAAAATGTAGATGCATCGCGGGCACAATAACCGACGCTGGAGCACTGATCGATCCGTGTTCTGTTTCGAGAGTGCAGGTTGCGGCTGCCGACAAATCTCCCGACCGAGCTTGCGGTGCATCAATCCCCAAAAAAACTGCCTCGATTGGAGTCAGCTCAACCTGCGTCGCTTTGCGATGTGGTCCAAGGATACGCAGCGTCAACCGTCTTCCATTTTCCCCCACCACGACGACCGTCTCCTCGTAAGCAAACTGCCCGGTCTGACTCAGCGGCTGCCGCACGGTGCCCATGTGCCCATCGCCAAACAAAACTCGATGGTGCGTTTCCGACAAATGAACATGTGAAGACATCACTTCCACAGGAATGGGGCGGGACATACGGAAGTATTGTAACATGCCCAATTTTGTGCTAAAAACCTGTTCGGAGGCTTCCCGTCAATGAACATCCCCGTCAATCCTGTCCCCACACGCTTTCAGCAGTTTCTCGACAACTGGGGCCACTTCCTGTGGGTGGCGCCGGTGGCGGTGCTCTTCACCGTCATCACCAGCCACTGGGAGTTCATCACCCTGTTCATCCTGGTGGAGTTCGCCCAGTTCTTCACACACGCCTTCCTCAAACACCCGACCCATCCGATGCTGCGCACACTGCGGCGGAGACTGGTCAGCACAACGGTGTTTCTGATCCTCGTCGCTCTCTTTCTGTACTGTCTGACGGACGAACGGGACGTCAGAAGGGGAGCTGCTACGGTGGGTGTCATCTCCCTCATCGCAGCCCAGGCGACGTACTCAGAGACAATTCACGCAGCGGCCCACAACATCAAGGCCTGGCTGCCCGCTCTCGCAGAGGAACCCGCATCGCTCGCGATTGTGCTCGTACTCACTGTCGTGGGCTGCTGCATGTTCTGGGTGGTCTGAACGACCGGTTCCACATCACAACGCTCACGCGACGCCCTGACCACGGTCGGGGCGTTCGTCGTTTGATGAATTATTTCTTGTCGTCGTATCCAAAACCGTATTTGAACCAGTCGTGACGAATAGGGCCAAGGATCATGATGTGGAGTTCGGCCAAAATATATTTCACACTCATTGAAAGTCGGCCATCACGTTCTTGACGACGCGTTGTCGCGAAAATCATTACGCTATTCAAAATACCGAACTTTCCTTTTTTCGCAGCCCGGCAGGCATAGTCGTGATCTTCACAAAACAACACCGTCTCATCAAATCCCTCAATTGCTTCGTGAAGCGAACGGCGAACAAGAATACAAAATCCTGGGGCATGTGGATGAAATCGGTTAAGAATACGGACGTAAACGTTGTAAAAGCGGTGGGCAAATTTATCAAAGAGCATTCCACCTTCTACCGCGACATCTGCCGTCACAATATCAAAACGTTTTGCAACAAATTCTTGAATCGCCTTTTCTAAAAAACGATCGTCGTGAATAACGACGTCGGCATCAAGAAAGAAAATGAGATCGGACGTACTCGCAGCAGCTCCTCTGTTCCGCCCCACCGACGGCAAACCACCATCGACCACTTTCGCGCCAGCACGTCGTGCAAGGTCACGTGTGGTATCGCTCGACGCGGCGTCGGCAACAATAATTTCCGTCGGCAGAAATGTCTGCCGTCCTAACGCCTGCAAAACATTCGGCAAATATTTCTCTTCGTTTTTGGTTGGGATAACAACGGACAATGTTAGAGTCATATGCATGGTGCACCTGGCGCGATTCGAACGCACGGTCTCCTCCTTCGGAGGGAGGCGCTTTATCCAGCTAAGCTACAGGTGCGAATTCTTCAAGGCATACATGGCGACGCCACTCGCCACCGAAACATTCAGAGAGCGTTTCTTATCCATGGGAATCTCCACCAGCCCATCGAGCATAGCACGGACGTCGGCATCGATTCCGTTCACCTCACTGCCTAAAACGAGGGCCATTTTCTCAACATGGAGATTAGCAATATTCTCTGCTCCCTCCCCCATCTCTAAACCCCATACACCGTACCCACTTTGACGAAGGATGTCGACGATTGTGCCAATCTCTCCCGTTTCCCAAGGAACAAGATCCTCGGCGCCGAGCGAGACCTTCGCAATCTCCTTTCGCGGCGGCGTCCCTGTAATTCCCGTCAAATAGACCCGTTCCACCCCAAATGCCGCCGCATTACGCAAAATCGCGCCGACATTGTGCAAACTTCGAATATTGTGGGCGATGATGATCATGCGGGCTAGGATAAGAAGGAGGCGCAGTATCGTCAACCAGGTTGTGAAAGTGAGGAGATCTTTGAAAAGTTTAAGACGGAAAAGTGAAGTGAATCATTGAAAAGGTTGGGAAGTGGGCCTCTTTCAGTCATCCTGACGATAGGAAGGATCTCCCGCTGGTATCGTAACTTTCGTCGGCCGTGGGGATATTCGTTTTTCTCCAGGGTCCGTACTTTTAGTGTCGCGAAAATCGATGCGTAATATTGTGTGAGATCGTTTTGTTTAATGAAAGATGAAATGAAAAAGAAATGAGGTGAAACA
>JBBUEW010000003.1:0-4573 GCA_038078095.1 Patescibacteria group bacterium
CCACACACCAAGATCGACATTTTGCTCAGTAACCCAAATACAAAACGAGGCTCAACGGCCTCGTTTTGTATTATGCATCAAATGCTTTTTTCACCACACCGTCGAAAATTGCTTCGATCTTTCTTCGCAACACCTCATCCTTCAAAATTTCCTCGACCCGATTCCTCATCGCCGTCGTAATCTCCTCATCCGCGCCGACTTCGCGTATCCACGTCATGTAATCGTCGAGCGCACATTCGCTCCCGTAGAGATCTGCCGTGATGGAAAAATGTCGACGAATCAAATCAATATTTTCTCCTCGCGGAGCAACGTCGAGCGCGAGCGATCGCAGATGCTGAAAATCTTCCCCCATCTTGGGCACGGAAAGCATATCTTCGACGACTTTCATCGCACTCATTTCGATCCACGCCCTCGTACTCCGTTCAACAGAACCGACGCTCGGCATCATGAGTTCTCGAATCCGTTCCCCCTCGTACCGATCGTACAGCAAATGCGATGCCCAACCGCGTTCAAAATCTGTCAGCCCCTCCACAAATGGATCGTGCGGACAGTCAGGTCCGTGTGTAACGGCTCGATCAATGCCGGTAACATATCGAGTATCGGGGTACACCGCCCCAGAACAATATGCAACGAGATCCTGGATACCGAGCTTGGATCGAAGCGCGAGTGCAAATCGAACGTGGGTTGCTTCAAGAGCCATAGTACAAAAATGATATCTCAAAAACACCATCGGCGCAGCCCCGTTGGAGCCGCGCCGAAGCGTCGTGTGCCAGGTCGTCTCGTGGAACGACTAGGTCTTGTTGAGGGCGTCGACGGCTTCCTTGAGCACTTTGAGCTGCTCGGCATGCGCAGCTCCTACCGCTTTGTGGTAGCAGTGTGAGAAGAAGGCTTGCATCAGAATCGTCACACCGAACGCTGCGGTAGCCGCGTCCGAAGGAAGAAATAGCGCCCCAATGCCATATACGATACCGAGTATGGTTACCCAAAAATGAAGCATGTCATCGACCATCGCGCTACAACCGGGCATGTCTACCTCACACGTTTGCATTTCGGACGAAAGCCCCACACACCACGAGGACCGTGATGCAGGCGGGAATCGTCCCAAACGGTAACCGAATAAGATAGCTGCATCCTCTCCAAAAGTCAATTTAATCTTTTCTTACTAACACTCTCCAATCTTCCGCAAAACGTTTCGCAATTTGTGTGATAGCAACTTCTTGATCTTGATCCGATTGGGCAACGTCTTTCGTAAGTGAGTAAAGACGTTTTGGTGAAATCTGAAGATCAAAACCATTGAGGGCCACAAAGAAATAAACGTTCAGGACAGCCGAACGCTTGTTACCATCAATGAATCGATGATTTTTAATAATTCGGTAAAATAATCGCGCTGCAAAACGCAAAGGGTCATCTCTGTCTTGGCTCAAAGCGGTCAATTGAAATTCGTCCTCAATTGTTTTTGCCCAGCGCTCGTCCATGACAGGAAGGTAGTCGTGAAGGGATCCAGAATCGGAAAACCACTCAGCCCACTCGGCGATATCGTGTCGATTAGGGTACACGAGCAGCACATTTTATTCCCGCGACAGCTCTTTAATGACGCCGCCATATTTTGTAGCAACGCGCTCTGCTTCTTTCTTCAATTGCTGTCGTGAAATGGGCGTGGTGGGAACACGCTTTTCGTTACCCCCTTCCATTCTGCGGATGAGTGCTTTTAGGGAGAATTTCATATATATCTACAATAGCAAATCCCCCTCAAACTGACGAGGGGGATTTGTAGAAATCTGAAATTAACGTTTGCGCCACTGTGGGCTGCGGCGGGCACCGCGCTTTCCGAACTTCTTACGTTCCTTCTTGCGAGGATCGCGGGTCATGAGACCGGATGCTTTCAAAACGGTCTTGAGGTTTTCTTCGGAAAGGACTAACGCGCGGGCGATGCCGAGGCGTGAAGCCTCTGCTTGGCCAACCATTCCTCCGCCGACGGTCTTGATGGAGATATCGAACTTCTCCATCTGCTCAACCGCCTTCAATGGGCGAAGGACGCTGCCGCGAAGTTCTTCGGTGGTAAAGAAGGCCTCGAACGGTTTGCCGTTCACGGTCACTTTTCCCGAACCAGGCGTTAAGCGAACCTGGGCAGTTGCCGTCTTACGACGACCTAATGCTTGGATGTATTTCTCTGCCATATTAGGAAATGGTAAGGCGAAGCATACGACCAGTACGATGCTTGTTCTTAGGAAGCATGCGGGAAACCGCAGCACGCAAGACGTCCGCAGGATCCTTTTCCCAGATCTGGCGCATCGTCTTCGTCTTGAGTCCACCTGGGTGACCGCTGTGGTGATGGTATTCCTTTTGCTCGTACTTCTTGCCGGTCACTTTGATCTGGGCAACATTCTTCACAACCACTGAATCACCAGCATCAACGTTTGGTTGGAAGTTCGCGTTCGTCTTGCCCATCAAGTGCATCGCAACGTCGGTCGCCAAACGTCCGAGGATCATCCCCGAAGCGTCCACCGTGTAGGTTTTACGTACAATCGTTGCCATATTAGACGAATTCAATGAGTGCAGTTTCGGCCGCGTCACCCTGGCGGATGCCGAGCTTCGTGAGACGGGTGTACCCCCCGTTGCGCTCCTTAAAGCGTGGACCGATCACTTCAAGCAACTTCTTTACCGGCTGTTCCGTGGTGAAGTAGGCCAAAAGCTGGCGGCGTGCGGAGAGGTCGCCTTTCTTGGCAACCGTGATCATCTTTTCGACGACCGGGCGCGCTACCTTTGCTTTGCCAAGCGTCACCTCGATACGATCGTACGTCACCATGGCGGTGACCAAATCGCGGATGAGCGCTTTGCGAGCAGAGGATTTGCGTCCCAGCGTCTTTGTTTTATTTCGATGGCGCATACGTTACGCAGTTGGCGCGTCCTCCGCCGCGCGAGTAATCTGCTCGGTAAGACTCGCGTGATTCAATTGTCCTTGAATCCACGTGAAGTGATTAAGTAAAATTTTTGTTGCTTGCTCGACGGCTTCCTGAGGAGTCACCGTCCCGTCGCTCGTGATGTTCATGATGAGCTTGTCGTAGTTGGTGATTTCTCCAACACGGGTGTTCTCAACACGGAAACCAACGTTGCGCACTGGGCTGAACATGGCATCGACGGCGATAACACCAATTTCGGTTGGCGCACTGTCGCGCTCTTCCGTCGGAACGTATCCGCGACCACGCGAAACCGTAATTTCCATGTCGAGGGTCGACTTGCCGTCGGTGATGGTTGCCAACTCCAGTTCTGGGTTCGCAATCTCGACGTCGGCATTCTTTTCAATGAGCGCAGCAGTGACCACGCCTTCCTTGCTCGTGACGAGCTTAAGGGTGACGGGCTCTTCGCTGTGCACTTTCATGCGCAACTTTTTCAGGTTGAGCATGATATCGAGCACGTCTTCTTTCACACCAGGCACGGAGGAGAATTCGTGTTGAACACCCTTGATCTTCATTGCGGTCACTGCAGCACCAGGAAGTGACGAAAGCAGCACGCGACGAAGCGCGTTGCCAACCGTCGTCCCGTAACCGTGGTGCAATGGCTCGATCGTCAGAACGGCCTCGCTGGCCACTGCGCCGGGGGTAAAGTGCATTTTCGACGGAAGGAAGATGGTCTCCATATGGTTGTTGAGACTTAGTCGTTTAGCGCATCGAGTAGAACTCGATAATGAGCTTTGGATCGTATGCTTCCTTCAGATCATCCCCCATTGGAAGACTTACCACTTTGCCCACGAGATCGTCGCGGTGCAACCAACCTGCTGTGCGGTGCGTCTTCAAACGCTCCTCCAAGTCACCGAACACTTTCTTGTCTTTCTTGTTCGTGCGGATTTCGATCGTGTCGTTCACTTTGACGGTGTACGAAGGAATATTGACCTTCGTACCATTCACCAAAAACATACAGTGGCTCACCATCTGGCGAGCTTGCGGACGCGTCTTGGCAAAACCAAGGCGATACACAACGTTATCCAAACGGCTTTCCAGCAAACGACCAAGATTTTCTCCGGTGTTGCCTTCCATGCCGGTGGCCTTCGTAAAGTAATTACGGAACTGTCGCTCCATAATACCGTACAAACGCTTTGCCTTCTGCTTTTCACGCAACTGCGTGCCGAAAACAGAAACCTTTGCTGGGCGCATGCCAGCTTTGCCATGCACGCCCGGGATGTACGGACGCTTCTGCATGACCTTCAGAACCGATGTGGAGGCCGACAATGCGACACCTTCACGACGGCTCATTTTGCCCATTGGGATGAGAGTCTTACCCATAGATTACATGCGACGAGCACGACGTGGACGGCAGCCATTATGAGGCACCGGCGTCGTGTCTTGAATGGAAAGCACATTGAATCCCACGGTGTTCAGCGCACGGAGAGCGGCATCACGACCGTTGCCAATCCCGGTGACAAAAACGTGAAGATCCTTCAATCCGAATTGTTCAACCTTTTCAAAAGCCTTTTTCACAATCACACTCGCCGCAAAGGGGGTAGCTTTCTTTGGTCCTTTAAAACCACAGTTCCCCGCGCTCGACCACGCCACGACATTTCCATTGGCATCAGTGA
>JBBUEW010000004.1:0-1817 GCA_038078095.1 Patescibacteria group bacterium
TTGCCGCCGCTCTGAACAACGATCCCGACATGTTCCTTATTGATGTATTCACGAAAGCGCGTCTCATTATCGAACAAGAAACTCATACGACCTATACGACTGATACGTCGTATGCATATCGGGTTGTCTTAGATCACATTCGCGCTGCAACGTTTTTGATTGGCGACGGTGTGCTCCCGGGCAACAAGGATCAAGGGTATTTTGTGCGACGGTTGCTTCGTCGTGCGGTGCGCTTTGCTCGTAAGCTCGGCGTTGCGAATGCGATCGTGCGCAGCGTTTCGGAGGCGTACATCGATATGTACAAGGCTGGGTATCCCAACCTCGACGTAAAGCGCGAACAGATTTTAAGCGCGATCGAAATGGAAGAGACGAAATTCGCGAAGACGGTGGAGCAGGGACTTCGCGAGTTGAAGAAAATCGTTGATCGCGGCAATGGTGTGACGGGCACCGATGCTTTCAATCTCTACCAGTCCTACGGTTTTCCTCTCGAGCTCACAACAGAGGAGCTCTCACGTACACATGGCCTCGCCGTTGATGAAGCGCAGTTCCGCAAAGAGTTTAAGAAGCACCAAGATCTCTCGCGATCGGGATCGGAGCAGAAATTTGCTGGAGGACTTGCGGATCACTCTGTCGAGACGACGAGGTTGCATACCGCGACGCATCTTCTCCACCAGGCATTGCGGGAAGTGCTTGGCGATCATGTTGCGCAGAAGGGGAGCAACATCACTGCAGAACGGCTGCGATTCGACTTCTCGCACGGTGAAAAGATGACGCCGGAACAGATTGCGAAGGTGGAAGCGATTGTCAACGAACAGATTGTAAAAGATATGCCGGTGAGTTTTGCGTTGCTGACGGTTGAGGAAGCAAAAGCTCGCGGCGCGATCGGATTGTTTGAGGATAAGTACGCGATGATCGGGGGCAAGATCAAAGTGTATTTTATGGGTAATTATAGTAAGGAAATTTGTGGCGGACCGCACGTGCAGCACACGGGCGAGCTTGGTGGAATCACGATCGCGAAAGAAGAAGCGGTTTCGGCGGGCGTGCGACGGATCAAAGCGATACTGGGAAAACGAGCGTAGGAACCCTCTTTAAACGCGATGACGGCCGAGATCCCGGGGAGGAATCTCGGCCGTTTGCGTCGCGCTCGTTCAGCGCGACACCGTGTGAAGCGACCGTTCCACTACCGACGCTATCCGCGCATGCGCTTCCGATCGCGACCGACGCCGGAGCGCATCGGAACCGGCCGGCTGGTGCTGCCAGCGAACGGGGTCGGGAGCGCTTCGGCGATCGCGGGGATAGCCGACACCACTGCGTGCGCCGTCTGGAGCGGTTCGCTGGCGGGGGCGAGCGGCTCGGCGCGGCGGACGGCGGTGACACGACCGGAGCGGTTGCACCGCTCGGTCTCGAAGCCAGGCATGTGGCCGGGCGGCGTGGAAGTGCCGACGGGGTGTCGGCGGGGTGTCAGGCCGGGGGTGCTGCTGGTGCGGGCCGGGGAGGCACCGCCTGCGGTACGCACGAGGAAGAGTGCGCCGGCCTGACGACGGGAGGAGGAACGGGACATCGGAAGACTCCATGGGGAGAGCGGGCACTACCGCCATTGGCTCACCGAGGGACAGAGAGCGACGAAAGAATAGCATATTTCATGCCAAAATACAAACTTTTGGCTAATCTGGGGGTATTTTCTTGACAGGGCGGCAGGCTTTGGTACAATTTCGGCGCTTTACTAGGCGGTTCGATCACGTCCGCATCAAAGTGAATGTGATACGATATCGCAAGTTATGGCGGAAAAAGACTTTATTGAAATGCGCGGTGAGATT
>JBBUEW010000005.1:0-15201 GCA_038078095.1 Patescibacteria group bacterium
CGTCATCATGCTTTTCGAAAATGTCTCAGTCGGCTACGTCGGTTATTATCCCGTGTTGGACGAGGCGGATTTTTCGATTCGTGAGAACAACAAGATCACGATCATGGGACAGAATGGTGCCGGTAAGAGCACGATTCTCAAGATGATTCTTGGAGAAGTGAAACCGACGGGCGGCATGATCCATTTAACAAAGGGATCAACGGTGGCGATCGGACGTCAGGTGATGCCCCGGGAATGGACGAGCGATACGGTGCGCGCATTTTTTGCGCGTGCGTTTACGGAAGAACTCTACGATCTGGATCGTCGCATTGCGGATGTACTCGAGGTGGTGAACTTGCAGGCACCACTTGAGAAAGTAATTGGTGAGTTTTCTGGAGGACAGCAGGCGCGTCTCCTTTTGGCCTTTGCCCTTATTCAAGATCCGGACATTCTGCTCCTCGACGAGCCAACGAATAACCTCGATCGCGACGGTATCGATCATCTCACAGGTTTTCTGATGATGTATCAGAAAACCGTCATGATCATTTCGCACGATGCAGTTTTTTTGAATGCGTTTACCGAAGGCGTTCTTCATCTTGACGTCTACACGCACAAGACCGACATGTACGTTGGAAACTATTACAATGTGCTTGAAGAAATCGCGGCACGATTGGAGCGCGATCGGATGAAGAACGCGCGTTTGTTGAAAGAGGCGCAGGATCGCAAAGACAAGATCAACTTTTTCGCGAATAAGGGAGGAAAGATGCGAAAGCTTGCAAGTAAACTTCGCGATCAAGCCGAAGAGGCGGAAGAGAACATGGTGGATGTGAAACGCGATGATAAAACGATTCGCGATTTTGAGATCCCTACACAAGAGTTCACGGACGTTATGGTGACGATGACATCGGTGCGCGTGATCAAGGATCACGAACCACATCAGGTCGATGTGAAGATTAAACTTCGCCGCAAGCATCGTTTATTGGTGTCGGGCACCAACGGTATCGGTAAGAGCACGTTGCTCCGTGCATTGGCGAGCGGGAAAGATGAAGGTCTCGTGATCAATCCGGATGTCAAAGTTGGTTACTATCGTCAAGATTTTTCCGGACTGGACTTTGATCAAACCGCCTACGATTCGCTCGGCGCCATGATGGACGAAGTTGAGAATGAGCGTTTGCGCACCGTTGCGGCTCAGTTCCTCCTCACAAGCGATCTCCTTAAGAATAAGGTTGGATCGCTCTCCGAAGGGCAGAAGGGTCTGCTCTGTTTCGCTCGCTTCGTTTTGCAACAGCCAGGACTCCTCATCCTCGACGAGCCAACGAACCACATCAACTTCCGTCATCTTCCCGTTATCGCAGAAGCACTACAAAATTTTCAGGGCTGTCTTATCGTCGTCAGCCACGCACCAGACTTTGTGAGTCAGATTACTTTTACCGAAGAGCTGGATCTGAGCAGGCTGTAGGTAGAAATGTATACTGAGTTCTATTTTGTTAGAAAATATTCTCGTGCCTTAGCGATCGTTGTGGGGTAGTGGGGGAAAGGCGTAAGTCCCTCGCGCTTTGTCGTCGTCTTGGTTCGCTCAGAGTATTGAAGATATGCCATGATCGCTTGAAAGTATCGTTCACCATTTGCTCCCATCTGTTCAAGGCGATCGAGTATGTATGCACGATTCTGGTAAACGCCTTCACCAACCGACAGGTAAAATCTACTTAAAAGGTCATAATCTTCGGGTCCAACTTGATCGAGTTTGAGCGGCTGTTTCCCAAAATTCGTATCACGATCAACTTCTCGTTCGAAACGAGCCAAAACTGAATCAGTCACCGTGGGGCTGATATCGACGACGGAAATAGTTTTATTTCTCCCCGTTTCTGCCTCGAGATCGATCGAGAGACCGAGGCCCGTCATTCGTTGGGAGAGTATATGTTTTGCGTGATCGATAAGTGTTTCTCGTTCCTTAGCGAGACGGGTCCTTTCTGGTTGGTAACGAGGATTAACAGTGAGCCTTCCTCCAACAAGGTCGAGATTTTTCTCGTGCGAAATAAATCGTGAGCCATCGTAGAACAGGACAACATCCATGTCTGACGGATTCCCAGGATCGTTTCGTTCAAGGCCTGTCGTGCGAGAACCGAAGAAGGCAAGGCCTTGTACCTCGGGATGAACGCGTTGGATCTCTAACAGGCCTTCTCGAAGATCCTTCATGAATCCGAGAGATTCTGTGGTTGGTGTAAAACGTTTTGTTTCAAGAGAACGACGTGCATCCCCAAACATATTATTTGGAAGAAGATTTTCGTGACTGACGGGTGGCTTGTACCGCCTGGTACATCAGCGGTGCGAAGGAAATAAGGATGATGGAAAGGACGATGATTTCAAAGTGCGCTTGCACGAATGGGATGTTGCCGAAGAAGAAACCACAGATGACGAAAAGGGTGACCCAGGTGATTCCGCCGATGACGTTGTAGAAGAAGAAGGATGCGTACGGCATGTTGCTCATCCCGGCGACGAATGGGACGATGGTTCGCAAGATAGGGAAGAAACGCGCGAGCACAACGGCGTAGTTTCCATGACGATGTGAAAAAGCTTGTGCTTTGTCGTAGTGTTCTTTTTTAATCATTCCTTTTCGTACGATGTGCTTACCGAGTGTGCGACCGATGCTGTAGTTGACGGTGTCACCAAGGACGGCGGCGGCCCACAGGATCGGAAGAAGGAGCGTAATTTCGAATGTGCCGGTTGCGGACAGTGCTCCCGTCGCAAAGAGTAACGAATCTCCTGGCAAGAACGGCATGAAGACAAATCCGGTTTCCACGAAAATAATTCCTGCAATAAACAGATAGCTCATGGCGGCGCTGTGGGTGGCGACAGCCGTGAGCGTGCCGTGAAGGTCGGAGAAGAGAGAAAAAAATCCGCGAATGAGATCCATAGAATGCTAGCGAACAGCGATCACATCATACGCTATCGTCACGCCGCCCCGTACATGATCGATCCGGTCGCCGACACGATGTCCTAAAAGCGCCTGTCCGATTGGAGAATTGTGAGAGATACGACCAAGGGAAGGATTTGTTTCTTGCGAGCCAAGGATTTGATACGTGAACTCTCGATCGTTCGCTCGAATCGTAACTGTTGATCCAATACGGATAACGCCGTCGCTCGACGTTTCGTCGATGATGATTGCACGGTTGATTTTTTCCGTAAGGGTGAGAATTCGTCCGTTGATCCGTCGAAGATTCGCCTTGGCCCATTGATAGCCCGCGTTTTCCGAGAAGTCACCCATTTCGCCCGTGCGCACAACCTCTGCTGCGGCTTCTCCGCGTTCCTTCGTCTCAAGGCGCTGCACGTCGCGTTTCATGCGTTCCAGCTTTTCTTTCGTCACGTAAACGTCGAACTCCTCGGTTTGTTGTCGTTCCAGCTCTTTCTTTCGGGTGGGGAGTCGCATAGAAAAGTTCTGTCATTGCGAGGAGGGTAATCCCGACGAAGCAATCCACTTGGGTAGATTGCTTCGCTGCGCTCGCAATGACTGAAGAAAAGAATAGCTCATCCTGCTGGATTCTGATACTCTTCTTCACTATGAACCGCCCGTTCCTAGAAGTGAAAAATATTCGTAAAGCGTACGGAAGACAGGTTGTCCTCGACGACCTGAGTTTTGTGATTTCCGAAGGGCAGAAAATTGCCTTGATTGGTCGAAACGGTGCCGGCAAGTCGACGTTGCTCAACATTCTCATGGGAATGGAAGAAGCTGACGCCGGATCGGTCACGTTATTGCCGTGGACGAAACTCGGACTTGTTGCGCAGCACGATATTTTACCCAGCGATCGATCCACCGAAACATATCTTTCCGAGATCGGTGCAAAGCCGACGTGGGAAGTGCGCAAACTTGGTGCAAAGTTTGGATTGCATAATGATCACCTCGTTGTGCCTCCGTCAGCTTTATCGGGCGGTTATCAGATGCGCGTGAAAATCGTCGCGATGTTGTTGCAAGATCCGACATTGCTCCTGCTCGACGAGCCAGTGAACTATCTCGATCTTCCCTCATTGCTCCTTCTGGAGCGCTTCCTCGCCGACTACGACGGAAGTTTTGTGATGACGGCACACGATCGAGAATTTTTGCAGAACACGTGTACGCACACCTTCGAAATCGAACGCGGTGCGCTGGTGAATTATTCGGGACCGGTTGAGGAATATTTTGAGTGGAAAGAAGAACAAGCGGAATTTCGACGAAAGACGAATAAACGACTGGCGAAGGAAATCGCACATCAGCAAATTTTCGTTGACCGTTTTCGGTACAAAGCGAGCCTTGCGACTCGTGCGCAAAGCAAGATCAAACACATCGCCAAACTCCGTCAGTCGATTGTTTCGATTAAGAAAGATTTGTCGACGACGCGAATCACTATCCCAACGCCGTTTATTCCTGCTGGCGTTGCGGTACGTGCTGAAAAGTTGACGATCGGATACGGCGATAAAGTTATCGCCTCAAATATTACGTTTTCGGTGAACCGAGGAGAGAAGGTAGTGATTGCCGGAGAAAATGGAAAAGGGAAGTCGACGCTCCTTAAAACTCTCGCCGGCATCATTCCTCCCCTCGAAGGGACGATGAAGTGGTGGCACCGTGCAAACGTCGGCTACTACGATCAGAAAACAGATGCGACGTTGGTTCCGAACGAGACGGTTCTCGATTACCTCACGCGTTTGGCACCTCCTCTTGCACCAGGGGAACGAATCTTGATGATGGCGGGGAATTTTCTCTTTCGGAATGATGATCTCGAGAAGACCACGAGCGTTCTTTCAGGAGGAGAGCGTGCGCGATTATGTTTAGCCGGCATCTTGCTCCACGAGCACAGCGTGCTCATCTTCGACGAACCAACCAACCACCTCGACGTCGAAACTGCCGAAGCACTCGCTGCAGCGTTAAAAGAATACGGAGGAACGGTTATCTTCGTCTCTCACGCCCGTACATTCGTGAATGCGCTTGCTGATCGTGTGTACGAAATCCGTGGTGGAACGCTTCGTCATTACACGGGATCGTACGAAGATTACGTGAATGATCTTTCGTCGATCGCGGATGAGGAAGCGAAGATGAGTGATGGTGAGGGCAGAGGGCAAGGGGAAAAGGTTGGTGATCGGGCGCTGCGTCGTGCCGAGCTGAAGGAGAAACAACGTCGATCGGAAAAGTTACAAGCAGAGATCGACAAGCTCGACAAAGAAAAATCAACGATCTTGGCGTACTTCTTCGAGAACCCAACAGACTACTCGCCGGAAAAATCTCGCCGTTTGAGTGAACTCGGGGAAGAGCTCGTTCGTCACGAACGAATGTGGTTTGGATTGCAGGAAGAGATTGAGAGGTTACGTTGACCTCCCCTAGCCCCCTCGGCCGTTTGCCTACGGGCAAAAGGCCTCCTTGGTAAGGAGGGGGAACGTCACCTGAGCCTGATTCGTCACCGTACGATTCTCGTCACAACTCAGGTGCAGCCTTGCGACCCTCCCCCTTACCAAGGGGGAGCTGGAGGGGGTCTCTGTTATACGGGCGTCGAACAGATAGATTATTCTTTTGCTTTGAAATCGAGGGAGAGGGAGTTCACGCAGTATCGTTTGCCGGTTGGCGCAGGTCCGTCATCGAAAACATGACCGAGGTGACTGCCGCAATGAGCGCACGTGATTTCGGTCCGTTGCATGCCCAGAGTTTCGTCGACGACCGTCGCGACGTTTCCTTTCCCCGCCTCTTCCCAAAAACTCGGCCAGCCTGTTCCAGAGTCGAATTTCGTGTCGGAAGGAAAAAGATCCTTGCCACAGTTTGCACAAACGTACATTCCTGTTTCATGATAATCGTAATATTTCCCGCTAAACGGCGGCTCAGTACCTTTGAGGAAGCAGATATTGTGCTGCTCGGCGGAGAGGTTGGGATTGGTGGGATCAGTCACAGGCTATCCTCGGGTTTTTCGTGGAGCTCGACTGCTGCGTTTCGAACTCGCAGGCGTGAGGGGAGCGGGGTCGGGAGGCATTGGAGGCTCAATGTCAAAGAATCCTCGTTCCTCAAGTTCGTCGAGGAGGGCGATGTATGTAGAAGGACGAGCCGACCAGTCGTGCGACTCTGATCCCCAAAATTGTTGAACAAGATCTTCGGTACCGCTACTTCGCATGAATCCACGTCGCATCGCAACATTTTGAGCTTCTTTGGCTGCGCTCATCTGACCACGGAGAGACCGTAGGGCGCCCTCCATGGCGACGAGATGATTGAGTTTTCTTGTATCTTCCGGAGTGCTAACCATCCTGTCCATGCCGATTGCTCCAAGAATATCGGTGTAAAACGAGGCGGCTGTCGCGAATCTTCGCATGCTTAGTCCACCTCGCCGCCGTGGAGTACTGGGGTCGATTTCCTGTGGAGCCGGCACTTCTCGAAGGCCGGGGTGACGGTCAGAAAGTCTCACAACATCCTTGAGGGGAGCCTCGGCAGGGCTCGGAACGATAGTGTCGGTCGTATCTTTTGAAGGTAAAACACCCTTTTGTTGAAGTCGCTTCCGTGCTTCTCCTGCTCTGTCCGCGAAGCTAATAGGTCCTTTATCCGGCATATTGTGTACAGTCTACCAGATAGGGGAAATGAAGGAATAGTACTGATTATATTGATGTTTTGTGACATTTATTTCCCTTCCGACTTGACGAAGTCGGAATTTTATGGTACAGTGTTTTTCGTAAGCTGAACTGGTGATGAACCAGTGAAGACTACCGACGGGGGGACACAACCTCGTCGATTCACAACAGCCACATGGGCGACTGCAAAGTTGACCCATCTCAGCGCCGGGTGCCCCTGTGGCCCGTCGCTTCCCGCAGAGCCTGCGTGCGCCGATGCGCGTCGTGTATGGTTTGACTTCATCGTCGATCCACTACATGCCGGCATCCACCAGGCTCGGCCCCCTTGGGCCATCCGCACGACCGGCGCCATGCCGTGTCGAGGTGAGGAAGGGCAGCGTCCTCCGGGACGATGCCAGTGGGAAACTGGTGGCCATGCCCTTCAATGGGAGCCACTGGGGAGGGTCATCACCCTCTGGTTGGAAACGGGTAGAGAGATGCCATCGTTCGTTTGGAGCCCTGCTCCTTAGGTCGATGTGTTCTATCCCTGGCGACAAAGCCGAGTTGACTGGTCACACCGGACGCGGTCAGTGATTAGCAGCAAGGTTCGCCCCTTCGGCGGACCCTTCACGGTCAGTGTCCCGCATCGGGCCTGCGGTTGGAGGTGATCCAAAGAAGTCCATGCTTCGTCCAGCCCTTGCAAGGCGGAGGAAGCGAAAGACCCCAGTCACGAATGGAGTGACCAATCTACCGCATCGTGTACGGTGCAGCGGATGGGATGGTGCGGGGTCGGGTGGTGTCAGTTTAGTCCTTCGGGACGAACTGCCCACTCGGCCCCAAGTCCAACGGACAAGCGTACAACGTGCGACAGCGCACGACCCCAACACGACCGAGTCAGTACGAGACCGGGTCGGAACCAACAGTAGCTGCGCGCTGCTCGAGGGTCCGATCCGGTCTTCACTTACTAGGCGTTTTTTGTTTTGAGCCAAGGGTGTACACTATTTTCTTATGTCTTCCATTCGAATCATTCAGTCCATCGGACTCTTAAAGGGTCTGTATTTTTATCTTCCGATCTTTGCGCTGTACATGACGGGGCACGGCGTAAGTTTTGCCGCGATTGTTATCGGACAAGCCGTTTACTCATTAGCGAAGCTTGTCGGTGAGGTGCCAACGGGAGTCTTTGCCGATAAGTACGGTCAACGAATCTCCATGATCCTCGGCTATGTTCTCGAGGCAGTAGGGCTCGTTGCTTTAATTCTTTCGCCCACCGTCGCCCACCGTTTTTGGCATGAATGTGAGTTACGCACTTGGAGGAATCGCAGCCGCCTTTTTAAGTGGCAGCGAAGAGGCGATGCTATTTGAGCGTGCGAAAGCCGAAAATGCATCATACGGAAAAGCGTATGCGGCGTTTCTTTCAAATCAAACAATCGGTATGGTCCTGTCCACGTTGCTTGCCGGTTTCGTTATTCAATCGTTTGGCGTCACCTCGTATATTCCGTTGATCGGCATCACGGCGTTGGCGATCGCTTTGTGCGCGGTGTTTGCGTTGACGTTACCACGAGGTGCCTCGTCGATCCGCGATGCGGGTCAGGGCGCGGGAATGTTCGCGATGGTGAAGGAGAGCATGAAGATTATTCGTTCCGATAAAACGATTTTTAACTTGATGCTTGTTGGCATGATGACGGTGTCGGGGGAGTATTTCTTGTTTAACGTGTATCAAGACGTCTTTGTACGCACGGATGTGCCGGCGTTTTACCTTGGTGCCGCGATGGCCGCAGGTCTCGCGTTGAACGCGTTGTTTACCCGAGGCGTTTTCTTGTTGGAGCGAGCATTGACGTTAGAAAAGATCATTCTCCTCGTTACGCTCGTCACCTCGATCAGTTACGCGGCGTTCGCTCTCGCATCAACGCCGTGGATGGCGGTGACGATGTTCATCGTTATTCTGACGATTATGGAACTGCAAGGGCCAATCGTCTCTGACTACCTTAACGAACGCATTCCATCGAATGTTCGGACAACAGTTTTATCTGGCGTGTCCTTTGCAACGCGTGTGGCAACGATGTTCATCCGTGTTGGTTTGGCAGGAATGATTGCGCTCTACGGCGTCACCGGTTCTCTTTTAGCACAAGCAGCGTACCTCGCGATTGGGGGAGTGATCGGTTGGCAATTATTGGTGCGGTGTGGGTGTGCACATCGCGTGAAGCCGAACGAAGAACACGTTGCGGTGTTATCGAAAGCGTAGAAGAAAGAGCTCTCTGATCGGGGGCTCTTTCGTCGTAAGTTCGAGGATGAATAATGCGTTTTGCGACACTTGCAGAAAAGGTAGAAAAAATTTTGTCACAGTCAGAAACAACGAAGGGATAAAAAAGGAATTTGATACAAAGTGTTTTGTTCGGTATTGTTCGTGCATTGATTTTGGCATTCCTCCGTTTCTCTATGCGCTATTCATCAGTGTTTTCAAAAGCATCTAAAACTGCTCCTGCGGACGGAGAATCGGTGAATGCCCGTCTGCTTATTCAAGCGGGATTTGTTGATCAGGAAATGGCGGGTGTGTATTCGTGGCTTCCTTTAGGATTGGCTGTTCTTCGAAAAGTGGAAGAGATCGTGCGTGAAGAAATGAATGCGCTCGGTGCAAACGAAATTTTTATGCCATCGTTGCAACCCAAGGAATATTGGGAAGCGACAAATCGGTGGGAGGGCGTTGACGTTCTCTTTAAGCTCAAGTCACAAACCGACAAAGAGTACGCATTAGGTTGCACGCACGAAGAAGTGGTGACACCGCTCGTGCAGAAGTTTGTTCACTCTTACAAGGATCTTCCTCTTGCGGTCTATCAGATCAATACAAAGTTTCGCGATGAATTGCGGGCGAAGTCCGGCGTGCTGCGTGGTCGGGAGTTTCGGATGAAGGACATGTATAGTTTTCACACGACACAAGAAGATCTGACTGCATTTTATAACCGTGCGCTCAAAGCCTACGTCAAAGCATTTACGCGCTGCGGGCTCCAGGTAAAAGTTGTTCAAGCGAGTGGCGGCGTGTTTACTCAGAACTTGTCTCACGAATTTCAGGCATTGACCGATGCGGGTGAGGATGTGCTCATCGCATGTAATATGTGCGAGTTCGGAGAAAATTCAGAGATTGCGACCCATAAAGAAGGTGACGTTTGTCCGTCATGCGGTGCAACGCTCGTCAAAACAAAAGGAATCGAGGTTGGAAATATTTTTGATCTTGGCACGAAGTATTCGGATGCATTCGCGTTTGATTTTACGGGTGAAGCGAACGATCGACAACGAGTGCTCATGGGTTGTTACGGCATTGGAACGAGTCGTTTAATTGGAGCGATTGTTGAAGCGTCGCACGACGAGAAGGGGATGATTTGGCCAAAGAACATTGCACCTGCTCTTGTTCATCTTGTTCGCATCGGCGAAGACGCCGAAGCAGTTGCTGCCAGTGATGCCCTCTACGATGAGTTGCGTGCCGCAGGTTGTTCCGTATTCTATGATGATCGTGATACATCCGCTGGCGCAAAGTTTGCTGATGCTGACTTGATGGGTATGCCCCTGCGCCTGACCGTCAGCAAACGAATGCTTGCGGAAGATGTGGTTGAATGGAAAGAGCGAACTGGAGAAGAAGTAAAAAAGATTCCACGAGCGGAAATCATTGGAGCAGTACAGACATTTCAAGGAATGTAAACAAACGAAAACACGACCCAGAGAGGTCGTGTTTTCGAATCTGTAGAGATTACTTGGCCTTTGCCTCAAGCTTGCGCATGCGGATGGCTTTTGCCTTACGGCGCTTGCCAAAGCCTGCTTCGCGCTTGGCTTGGAAAAGGGCGTTTTGTCCTTTGCGTGAGAGATGATGTCGTGATGGCATAGCAATGAAATCAATGATGCGGTGGAGTATGCCTGATTCCAATGGGTTCGTCAACAAAATGAGTGAGACATTAGCGAAAATGATGTCTGTGGAAAGAGGATAAGGCATTGACGGTGCATCATCAATTATGATCAAAATGAAGTATTACTTGGAGGAGTATGAAAAACACTATGAACATTCTTGGTGAAAAGGGCGATATCTTCTCCATCAAAGCGGACGTCGCGGTCTTGCCGGTGTTGGGTGGAAAGAGTTTTGATGCAGCGATTTTGGTGTCGGTGTTGCCAGAATCGGCACGAGCCGTGGCATTGCGGACGTTGAAGAATATTGAATTCGCTGGAAAGGCCGGCTAAGTTGCTGTCGTACATATTCCCAATGGCGCACAGCACGCTGTGCTTTTCGTGGGACTCGGCGACGGCGCTGATCTTTCACTCGAAGCGATTCGTGAAATGACCGGTCACGCTGTTGCTGCTGCTCGACGCCTTGGTGCGAAGGTATTAACGATTAAGGTTCCAACGTTCGATAACGATGTTGCAGCGGTCGTTGAAGGGATGGTTGTGGCAGCGCATTTGGCAGACTATGCGTTCGACACATATAAGAAAGCGAACGGTGCGAAGCGCTTGAAGGATTTTACGTTAGTGTTGGAGAATGGTCGCGATCTTTTGAAGGCACGCAAAGCTGTTGAGCGTGGAAACGCCATCGCCTCTGGTGTCTCGATCGCACGGGACCTCGTCAACATGCCAGCGCACGTGATGACGCCATCGGCGCTCGCCGAGGCCGCTGAACGCATTGCTAAAGAAGGTGGACGAACGATGAAGTTGAAGGTCCTCGATAAGGATGCATGTGAAAAACTCGGCATGGGTGCGTACCTCGCCGTCTCGCTCGGCGCTGACAATCCACCAAAGTTCATCCATCTTTCATACAAGCCGGAACGTCCAACAAAGAAACGTCTCGTTGTCGTAGGGAAAGGAGTAACGTTCGATTCGGGTGGTCTTTCGCTCAAGCCCGCAGACGCCATGATGACGATGAAGTGTGACATGGCTGGCGCAGCAGCAGTACTTGGATTCTTTAGTGCCCTCGCCCAGCTCCGTCCTCGCGTCGAGGTGCATGGCATCGTTGCTGCGACCGAAAATATGCCATCGGGCAAAGCGATTCGTCCGGGTGATGTGGTGAAAGCAAGCAATGGCAAGACGATCGAAATTCTGAATACCGATGCCGAAGGACGTTTAACTCTCGCCGACGCTCTCACGTATGCCAAGAAGCTCGAGCCAACGGCAATGGTCGACCTGGCAACGTTGACCGGTGCGTGTGTCGTCGCGCTCGGTGAGGAGATTACTGGCCTCATGTCGAACAACGATGATTTGGCGGGAGCGATCCTCAGTGCCGCTGGTCGCGCTGGTGAAAAGATGTGGCGCATGCCGCTCGAGAAACGTTACCGCTCCCTCGTAGAATCCGACATCGCAGACTTGCGAAACATCGCGACCACTCGTTACGGCGGATCGTTAACTGCCGGCTTGTTCCTGGAGGAATTCGTCGACGGTCTCCCTTGGGCCCACCTCGACATTGCTGGCCCGGCCTTCGCCGAGAAGCCAATGGCGTCATACATTGGAAAAGGTGGAACGGGACATGGTGTTCGAACATTAGTGGAGCTGGTTGAGGGGATGTGATGTGTGAGGTTAAGTCGGTTAATCGGCGGAGTACCGCCTCGGTTAAACGTTGGTGGACGAATCCGGAAACGATTTAACCGAGCGAAGCGATTAACCGACTTAACCTCCACGTTTTGACTGATAGGAAGGAGGAGAACAAAAAACAGGTCTGCGGGCCTGTCTTTTGTTATATGTGCACATCTCATCGGGAGGTGCGGAAATGTTCGTTATACTAGGGTCAAGTGTTTTACGGCAATTTACCCTTTGCATTTTTTCGGTATGTCCACATCCACGCTGGAACAGTTCGTAAATAACTTGCTGACGGAAAAGGGGGTTACACATGCAGAACCAGCGGTGATGGACGAGTTTCGTGCAGATTTAACGACGCGCGTCAGTGAGCGTCTCAATGCCGAGATGGTGGCTTTGCTTCCCTCGGAAAAAGTTGAGGAGCTCAACGATCTTCTTGATGCCGACGTAGAACCAGACACGCTGCGCGAGTTTTTCATGACGAACGTCCCCAGCTATCAAGAAGTATTCGCTCGGACGTTGATTGATTTCCGAACATCCTATTTGAGCTAATTTTATGGTAGTCGCTGTCGATAACAGTCGGGCTCGATCGCGCAGTGCTGCGGCATCGGGCGACAGAGAAGCTCAAGACCCTCAATTGCAACGACATCTTGAGATTCGTCGGGAATATAAAGGCCAAGAAGTGATGTTCAAGGCGCCAGACGGACAATGGGCAAAATGGCGCATTGAAGAAGTGGGTGGTGATTTTGCGGCCCCTACTGCAGTCCTTACGCAACTTGATGTCGCTCCTCGGCACGCCCAACAAATTTCTGTTCCGCTTGCTGATGCCAAACTGGCAACGATCCGCTGGTCTCAAGAGCACGAAGGTGCAGCGATCAAAGAAGCGGTCGCCAAGTATCGTCGCCGAATGACGAATGGGGAAGAGCTGAAACTTCCTCGACGTGACGGCGGATGGGATACATTGAGATTCCACCAAGTGGTGGAAGGCGACGATGATGGGACGATCATTTTGCGCAATCAGGATGGAGGCTTTGTGACGATTCGTGCCGTTGAATTAGAGCGTCGCGAAGCTGCGGCAGCCGCGATGAGAGCTGTTGAGCGCGAAGTTGTTGCTCCTACTCCAGTACTCGTGTCAGAAACAGAGCTTGCGGCAGAGGTTGAAGCTGAATCCGAACCCGAGGTTGTTCCAACGGCAGCTGCCAAAAAGAAATTGAAACTCCGTTATGGTGGCGTTGATGTCTCCGAGGCTGTTGAAGATCGGGCTCGTGATACTGCGGAAGAACGTCTTCATCGCGATAAAGAAGAGGTGAGTGGCGTTTCTGGATTCTTTGCCAAGATTTTTAAGCACAATATTGCGTACGAAGTATTCCGACAGTGGGAAATTGCCAAGTCACGCAAGCAAATCCTCGGCGATCGCAATCTTTATGCGGCCGATAATTTGACGCGCGAAGATCACACGCGAGCCGTTGATGCAGTAGTGGGTCGTTTCCTTCAAGACCATGAAGATTTTCTTCATGCTGAAGGGAAAGATGGAGAGCGACGTAAGGTATTCGGAGACACCGAGGCGGAACGCGGCGTGAAGAATCGTTTGACGGCACTCGTTCGCGAATACGCTGCCAACCCAGACATGGATACGGACGAGTTGCAGAAACAGCGCGACGCAATTTTCGCTTCCGCAAATAAACTCGCTGGTGAAGATAAGGGACGTGGCGTCATGTACGCGGATAACATTGAAAAAATCGCCAACGAAGTTCGACGTCAAGCGGCACACGCAGGAGGCTTGGAGAATCTCGACCTCGATCTTGAGATTGTTATTGGTCGTGCCAAGATGGGGGCACGAACGGAGCGCGAAAAGAATTTTGTTGATAGTGCGATGTCGAAACTGGAACGCTATGGCGCGTCAGGAAATCTCGGAGCTGGTGTCGTCGGTCTCTTCCATAACGAGATCGCTGTTGCGCTTGGAACGATGTCCGCGATTGGCGCCATCGGAACGAAGATCGGTTTGAGTAGTACGGCTGCCAAGATCGCCTCATTCGGCGGTACGGCTTTGATGTCATTTGGATATGGCTGGTGGAAGGAAAAGAGCAGACTGAATCGTGAGCGCGGAATTCACGAACGTCAGATGGCGCTCGGAGGAATATTGCGGGCTGAACGTGACTCGGGCGAAGCAACACGTGAGGAAGCTCGGTTGGAGGCTGAATTTGCAGCAACACCATGGTATCAACCGATTCGTCGACACGATTTGAGACAAAAGATCAAACACATTCACGATTCTGTTCAGCCTCGTCGTGAGGAAATGAAAGGATTTGAATTGCAGCGTGCTGACGTGAGCGACCTGCTCCTCGGTGCGCGACAACTCCTTGATCCGTCTGGGCGCGAACTTCGTCCCGATGTTTCGTTTGCTGATGCTGCGGACCGTTTGGCAGAAATTGAAGCACGTATTCGAGTCAGTGATCGGGAGAAGGTCGACTTGTTACGTTACTCGAACGTGGCACAGGCCGAGGTAGAGCGCCGTGATCTTGATTTGGCACGCATGCTCTTAAAGCGTTCGCTGCGTGCATCGAATCCTGATTTTGAGGCAGAGTACGCAACGATTCTCAGCCGTCGCGAAAGCGAATTGTACGGTAACGAAAGCGAGAACCAAAAGCAGCATCGCAAATTTGCGGATTGGCAACAGCGGCAGTCGATCAAGCGCGGTCTCACGACTGCCGCGGTAGGCGTCGGTGTAGGATTTGTTGGTCATGAACTGTGGCAACTGGGAACAGGCGGTACGACGACCACAGGAAGCGTGATCGATACACTTCGTCACTATCTTGGTGATGCTGCCCCAACGGCAGCCACTGGTGCTGCGAATGTTGAAACAATCTCCAGTGGTCTCTTCACCACTCCAGCTGGTACCGATCTTGTTCCTCAGCCCGACGGTAGCTTCGCGCTCACTTCGACGGCTGATGGCCGCGTGATTGCGGATGGTTTGCATGTCGATGGAACTGGTCACTTAGATACCGGATCGCTCGATACGTTGCGTGGCATTGGTGCCAACATTGTGGAAGCGGATCGCGTTGTGTCGCACACCTCAACTGTTACCAACACTGAAAGAATTTGGGATTGGTTGCGCACGCATGCGCCAAG
>JBBUEW010000006.1:0-17708 GCA_038078095.1 Patescibacteria group bacterium
CGGCGCCGAGGAACACCACACCAACAGAGACCCTTCCTATCGTCAGGATGACTGATTCAACCTTTTCAAAGATCACCCCCCCCTTCTCTATCCCTTTTTCAAAGACTCACTTCATTTCCTACACTTTCAAATATTTCAAAACGTGTGCCTCGCCTAAAAGCCGAAGCACCCCGGACCGTGTTCGTACGATCCTGGGGCGCCGTTGCGTCGCGTGGGTTGTGGGAGCCGATGGGGCGCGGTCAGGCGCCGTCGGGAAGATCGGCCTTCTTCCGCACCTCGATCTTGCCGTCGGGGGTCGCGTACGCCTCGCACGTCGAGATGACGCACGAGTACCTGTTCGAATCGGCGGCTTCCTGACGCTCATCTGCCGTATAGAACCCCGGCAGGTAGGCCTCCGGATTGACGGGCCGACAGCCGAGCTCCTTGCCACGGGCCTGCAGAGCCACCATCTCGGGATCGGCGGTTCGGGGAAAGAAATCGTTGCGGTTGGCGTCGACATCAGCTTCGCCCGCCCCGTCCTCGTAAATGATGTAGTGCGGACGCATGGTCGCGTCGATGCCGTCGCTGATCGGCCCGGCATCGGCGTAACCGAGGCTCACCACCGACCGATCGGGCACGTTCTCCGTACAGGAGTAGACGCGGGGACCGTCATCGGCGAGGAAGTTGCACGGACAGCCGATGTCGGCCATCCGCCCGAGCATGTACTCAGTGCCCTGATCATCCGTGCCACGAGTGGCGACGTAGAGGGAGGTGCAGGCGGGAAGGAGGAAAACGAAAAAAAGGAAACGGCTCATGAGGACCATCCGAACGGAGAGTGGAAACGAGACCGTGCTTGGTGCTCGCAGCAATATAGTAGCTAAAATTAGCCAAAAGTCAACCGACGACAGCCAGTTATTCTGAGTGCGTGGATTATTGGCAAAGGACCGAACAAAGCGAACACCCGGGCCGATCTCGTCGATCGAATCCCGGGCGTCGTAGTCCCCTTGCGGGGCGTGGTACCGCCGAAGCGATTGTGGGGGTTGGGGTATCAGGAACGCTGGGCTTCGCGGCGCCAGCGCTTGCGCTCGTCGGGATCGAACCCGTACCGATGCGTCTTCTTGTCGCGGTTCGACCGATGCACGTGAGCCTCGTGGGCGTCGTACATGTCGCGGATCGCCAGCCGCACAAACCAGCGCTCCATCGATGCCTCGAAGGCGTCTTCCTGGGCTTCGCGGCGGGCACGGGCCTGCCACGCCTCCCTTCGGACGCGATCTTCTTCGGCGTGACGGATCTTCTCCGCCTCGATGACAGCCAGGCCGGCATCGAGCTCGATCTGCGAGAAGGCACCTTGGCGGTGCAACTCGCGCAGCCGGAACACCGAGACGTACTCGTTGCGAGCGATGGTCGCCCGCATCTCGTCCGCCTCGGCTGCGATCCGCTCCTTGCGGAGTGCCTCGCACCGCTCCCGGTGTTCCCGGTCGCAGATCGCCTGCTGTCGAGCCTCTTCCTGCCGACATGCTTCGTCCTCCGCCCGGAGTACGGAGACTTTCGCCTCCCACTCTTCCTCGTGCTTCCGATATTCTTGGAAGGCGAGGTAGATGACCCGCATCTGGTCCACGTAGACGACGAGCTGGCGCTGATCGTCGACGGGGATCGGCATGCGAAGGTACCGACCGAGCGTGAGGTGCTCGGGCGATCCCGGGCGAAGCATCTCCTGGGACATCTCGATCAGGGAACGGATCCCCGTCGCCGTCTGCTGGAGGACGGCGAGGTCGAGCGCATCGGCACGCGCCGCGTTCTCGAGCGTCTTGATGCGGAAGGCATCGCGGCGGCTCGTGACGTAGCTGCGACCGGTGCGGTGCCCGTAGCTGGAGTAGGCGTAGGTGCGCTGCTGGGACGGGACGTCGACCACCGTGATCTGGCGGCCGTTCTGGGGGTGAATGGACATGGTGTTCTCCGAAGTTCTTGAGGGTTGTCGTCAGGGTGAGCCGACCGAGGCAGGGGGCCGTTGGCACCACCCTACCGACTCGAGAATTCGAAGTTCACCGGGACTTGAAGGGATCAGGAGTTGGTAGGGTGGTGCCCTATCAAGACAACCGATCCCGGGGACGCCTCGTGAAAAACACTGGAACCTCCGGGGTACGAGACCGAAAAATATATCACAAACATCGAAAAAGGTCAATAAAACGCCATCGCCACCCGGGGTCGTCCGGGTGGCGCGTG
Source organism: Patescibacteria group bacterium (assembly GCA_038078095.1). Taxonomy (GTDB): domain Bacteria; phylum Patescibacteriota; class Patescibacteriia; order UBA9934; family UBA9934; genus CAIKHN01. The sequence continues at coordinate 2,203 of JBBUEW010000006.1, forward strand.
TTGGTCGTCGAGGGATGTGGAGCGACGAGGAGAGGTCTCAGTTGTGCGGGAAACCGGCCACCACGCAGGCGACTGCGGGAGGCGGAACCCACCCGCGCCACTCCTTGGCGCAGGACAGCGTCACTGCCCCGTCGGGACGAAGCGTTCCGCAGTCGGCGCCGTCGCAGGTAAGGGTCATCCTCGAACCATACGCGACGAGGATGACGCCGAAACGCGACGTCCCTTCCGCCCCGGACCGGATCTGCTGTACGGGGACATCGTCGACGTCGCCAGTGACATCAAATCGGTTGAAAGACTGGAAGAGGTTGTAGGCACTGCCATTGGCGACGGACCAGATCACGAGCCCCAGCGTACCGAGCACCGCGAGGGTCATGACGAGGTCGAGCAGAGAGAACCGACGGGGTCGGCGGACGTCGAGGCCGTAGGTACGGACGGGCGGATTGGACAAAGAAACCTCCTGGGCAGCCATACGCTAACAAAACCTCCATCTCTCGTCAAAAACAAAAACCCGAGCATGTGCTCGAGCTTTTGTAACGATGATTACCGCATGATCGACAGCGCGATGTACGGGGTGGATTTCATTTCGTTCTTGACCATCTCCTCTAAACGGTCTTGAAGCAACGCCTGTGGATCTCGTTGTGCCGCAACCTTCGGATATTCGCGTTTCAAGAAGTTCGTGATGGTTTGTTCAACCTGTGGCAAGAAACTTTCTTTACGAAAACCAAGGGAGGCGATATTCACTGCGGCAACGATACCGTCTTTCACCACGGCATCGATGACCATAACGCCTTCATCACCTAAACGCTTTCGTTCACGAAGTGTGTCAGCATCAATAACGCCGAGCTGACCACCGTCCACAAAAATCGGATCAACAGATACTTTATTTTTTGTGAGCGTTCCTGTTCCATCTTTCGTAAATTCCATCACCTGTCCGTTATCGGCGATCAGGATGTTTTGGCGCGGGAAGCCACCGGCGATTGCCGCGGCAGCGTGATAGTGCAAGAAGGCATGATGTCCTTCGATCGGAATAAGATATTTCGGTTTAACCATCTTCACCACTTCGGCAAGGTCAGCCGCTTTGGCGTGACCACCGGCGTGAATGTTCAACATGCGATAGTTCACCACCTTGGCACCCAAGCGGTAGAACTTGTCGGTAATAAACTGCACCGTGCGTTCGTTGCCTGGGATGACCGAGGATGAGAAGATGACGGAGTCACCCGGCATCACGCGAACGTCGCGCAGATCGTTGTCGGCCAGACGGTAGAACGCCGCATTTGTTTCACCTTGGGCGCCAGGGAAAATGGCAAGTACTTTATTTGGCGGGAAATTTCTCACCTCGGAAATGTCCAAGAGCGTCCCCGGTGTTGGATTGATGTATCCCAGGTTCTGGGCAATTTCAAGCGTTGTTTTCAAGCTTAGGCCACCAATCGCGACGTAACGGCCATACTTCTCGGCAAGCGTAATAATCTGCGCCAAGCGAACGACGTTCGACGAAATCATTCCAAAGAGCAGGCGACCTTTCGCCTGCGCCACAATAGCGTCCAAGTCGTTCATAACGTCGCGTTCCATGAGCTGATTTCCGCTCTGGCCGGCGTTTGTGGAATCCGAAAGAAGAGCGACGACGTTTTGATCACCAAGTGCTTTCATCTGCTCCAAATACCGTTTTCCATCGTTGTCTTTTGGATCAAGATCGACTTTGAAGTCTCCCGTATGAACGATCTTTCCGCATGGCGATTCCACGATAACAGCGAGCGCCGATGGAACGGAGTGTGAAACACCAATGAATGAAACTTTAAAGTTGCCAAGCTGCAGCGTGGTTGCTTCGTCGATAGGGCGAAGATCAACTTTTATTTCGGGAGTATATTCGAGTTTCTTCGCAACAAGCGCAAGGGTGATCGGTGCCGAAAACACCGGCACACCAGGCAAAAGTGGCATCAGGTACGGAATGCCACCAATGTGGTCCATGTGCATGTGCGTAATAATCACGGCGCGGACATTTTTCTCGCGGCCCTTGATGTACGACAAATCCGGCACAATACCGTCAATGCCACGCATATGTTCTTCGCCGAACTGAATACCCATGTCGATAAGGATGATGTCATCGCCGTATTCCAGGATGGTCATGTTTTTTCCCACTTCTTCGTTGCCGCCCATCACAATCACGCGCAACACATCGCCCCGGGCATCTGCAGGGTGAATAGCATAGTGATCTTTAGGCGTTAACTCAAGGTTGCCATACTTCACACCATGACCGGTGCGGGTATTTTTTTCGTCGGGGAGCTTCCATGCGGCACGAGGCCCACGGCGGCCACCAGAACGTGAAGAGAATCCGGCCGATCGCGCAGAACGCGGCGATCGTGGAGATGTAGAACGTGTCGGTGTCATAAACAAAACAGGAAATGAAGGGCGTCCGTTGTGTGACGAACCCGCCAATGGCGGAAAAGGCCCAATGAATCAATATAAGAAAATGGACGGTGCACAACGCGGAAAACCCCGCGATCGAACAAATATACAAAAACCTATCTTGAACACAGTATACCAGACCGGGGCTGTACGGTCAATTACAGCCCCATCGGAGGTGTCGGTGGGGTGACATCTTTCTTCATGCCAATACCCGCACGTTCGGCAATTTCGGCAGCGACGTCTTCCTTATCACGACCGTACATGAGACGCGAAATCTGCTTCAATCCTTCGCCCATTTCTTTCGTTCCCTTAATCATCGGATCGGCCATCAATGTGAACGGTTTTGTCTGGGCACCGTCGATAATAATCTTGGCGCTCCACATCAGGGCACTCGTATTCATCAGGTCGTACGACGAGAATGTTGGTTCGAAAATCTTTTCCAACACCTCGGTATCATCCGGACCAACACGGGCTACAAAGAACGATCCCACGTTACCCAGAACAGCATCACGAATCTCGGTTTTCCCATCCTTCACTAACTGCCCCATGTACTGGTGCGCCATAACAAGGTTCAGACGATATTTACGCGCCTCGGAAAGAATCGTCGCAATCGACGGCGTAATAAAGTTCTGGAACTCGTCGATGTACAAGTAAAAATCTTTACGATCTTTTTCGTCCATGTCGGCACGCGTGAACGCCGCCATCTGCAACTTGGCTACCAAAATTAAACCAATAAGGTTCGCATTTACTTCGCCCGTTTTTCCTTTCGACAAATTCACCAAGAGAATTTTTTGGTTATCCATGATGTCACGGAAGTTGAACGCGCTCTTGGTTTGACCAATGATGTTGCGCATCATTTCGTTTTCTACGAAACGACCGACCTTAGAGACGAGGTACCCCATCATTTCACTCTTGTGATAATCGCTCGTCTTGGCCATTTCGTCTTCCCAAAAACTCTTCACCACCGGATCCGTCACCTTACTCACCCACTTCTTTTGGAACGCGTCGTCCGAAATCATCCGTGGAATTTCCACGATCGTTCCCGGGTTATCGATGTCCGCCATCAACGTCAACATATAGTTGCGCATGTTGTGTTCGAACATCGGACCGATCATTTCCGGCGGGAAAAGCATGTAGAAAATGGAAATCATTTCCTGCACCGCAAAGTCACGCATCTCCAAGCTCGGTGCTTCCAGCATGTTCAAACCCATCGGCTTATCCATGTCCGACGGATTGAAATAAATAACGTCGTCAATACGTTCTTTCGGAATCAATTCCAACACACCATCAGCCAAATCGCCGTGCGGATCGATAATACAGACGCCCTTCCCATCACGAATATCTTGCACCGCTAAATTCTTAATAAACTCAGATTTACCCGAACCGGTCTTACCGATGATGTACATGTGCCGTCGACGATCAGCTGCTTTCAAATAGGCCACCGATTCCTTGCCGCGGTATTTGTTCGTCCCTAAACGCAACCCTTCGCTTCCCATACTTGTTGGTGCCGGAGCCGTGCGCGCCATCATCCATCGAATGTTTGGTGTTTCAGTCGACGTTAACGGAAGATGCCACAAACCCGACATCTCTTCACTATTCAACACGATTGAATGCTTTTCCGAAAACCGTCGATAAATAAAATCCTCGATCAACGTGCCCTTACTCCGAGGGATGACTTTCGTGAATGAGTTGCCGAATTCGTAAATGTTGAATTGGTTAAACGCGGAAAGGACGTTGTTCAAATATGCTTGCGCAATGTCCGGCGACGAACCCGAAGCGACAATACGAATATTTACCTCCATGCCAGCCTTGGAAATCTTGTTCTCGATCCCTTCCACCATCTTCGTTTCCGCCGGGCTCATCTTGCGCTCACGACGCTTCTGTTCGTTCTTTTCTTTGTCTTCTTTGTTCATTCCCCAGCCAACGGTCCACGATTTTCCGTGTGTTGCTTCCTTGATCGTCATACCTTCTTGCATGTGGCGGGCAATCTTGGCACCGTCCTCGCGCCAGCCGTGATGCGTTGGTCGCACGACGTACTGAATAGCGACACCATCCATTTCAGACACTTTTGACAACACGTTCGTCATCGCGTTCAATGGATCGCTCTCAAGATCCTTGTACGTCTTTACTGGAAAAACGCTCTTACGCTTCAAGATGATGTATCCGCCAAGGACGGTTCCCTGTGGCGAAAACATATTGTAGTCCGGAACTTCTTCAAACTGCGCATCGCTCCACTGCGCGTGGATTTGTTGCTCGATAAATTCACGCATGTTTTTAGGAACCGTCACGTAAAACGTAATCAATTTTTGATGAGCGACAATCTCCAGCGCAATGGCATCCGAGCGTCCTAAGAACCACGTCGTGAATCCATGGTGCGGCTTAAGACCTCCAATTGCCGAGTAGACGGCTTCAGCCACCGCGATCTGTTCTTTAATCGCTGCCGCATTATCATTTTGTTTCGTATCTTCTTCGTTGCGGAAACGTGGAATCGTCAAAAGAAGTGTCACCGTTGCGTCCTCTCCACCACGCAAATGGCTCGTGCGCATCAAATGGGCACGAATGAGCGCAACAACACCAACGCCGACCATGGCAATAAAAAATCCGGCAACAACAAATGGAAATGCGGCATCAAACATGGATACATTGCTCCCAACGGGATTGATGCTTCCAATTGTTTCAAAGCCGTATGGATTATTATTCGTGACGGCTGCAAGGAGTCGGTTCGACACAATACAAATTTATTACATTGCTCCACGCGTTTCTGCTGCTAACAGAAAGACACGATCCGTTTTGATCTTGATCTCTTGCTCAACGTAGTACTTATTAATACCCGGCAAATTCCTCAGCCATTCCTTAATAAGTTTCCACACTTCCTTCACCTTTGCTGTCCCGTGCAACACCATTTCAGTAATCGTCTTCGCAACCATTTCACCCTTCTCTTTGAAGGCGTGTCGGCGATCTTCAGGCAACGAAAGGTACAACTGCATCAAACCGTCCGACAAAATCGCCTCCACTTTCTTAAACACCATCGTTCGCGGATCCGTTGCCGCGTACGCAGCAAGTGGATCGTACGCGGGAACCGTCGGTGCAGGCGCGACATCCCCTTCGTTCTGAAAAACATCCGCCCCTTGCCCCGTATCCTCACTTCCTTCTCCTTCAACTCCATACTCCACCGACGAGGCAGTCGGCTGTTCTTGGTTTGGCAAAAGATTTGGTCGCCGCTCAAGTTCTGACATGGCAATATTGTAACACGGCGAGGAATGAAGACGGTGTATCCCCACCAACACGTTGACCGACGCGCCGTTACTTGGTAGTCTTACCAGTCACTCGCATTCCGAGCAGACCTATTTCAATCCTATGAAAACGCCAAACTCCATTGTTGAACCAGAACCACGCATCCGCCTCATCCGCGGTGCCGTCCTGGTATTTACGTTGACTATTTTTGGCAAAATGTCCGGATTTTTGTACGCGATGACGGCGTAGAAGGATTCCACGTTTTGCCAACACGGCAAAACGAAAATCCCTCACCCGTTCCCCTCACTCACCAACCGTTCGGAGCACTCGTGAACCGATTCCTTCGCTTCCTCCCCCAGCACATCCAGGAGGCGGTCGACGTCCTCTCCTGGCTCATCCGCGAATTCGCCAATCAGCAAGCCCGCCGCTTCTACGGCACCGTGGTGCGCTGGGCTCTGCTCATCAAGCTCATGGAGATCCTGGCGCCCTGGTGCCTGGGACTTGTCGTCATCGCCTTCGCGGTGCCGGGTTCGTACAAGTCAGCCTTCGTCGGCCTCGGCATCGCCCACTACATCCGCACCGTCGCCGACTGGAAAGCGTCGCGGGCGCGTGAACGATTCATCGGCCAGGCGTACCACGGACTGGAAAGCACGCTGACGAAGAAGTTCTTCTCCAAGGAGATCGGCCAGCACATCGACGAGCACAAGCTCCTCTCGCGGGCAACGATGGACAAAGGCCGGCAACGCGCCAGCGATCTCATCCACCTTGCGACGTTCTGGTTCGCCGATTCGCTCTTGATCCTCGTCGTCACGCTTCCGGTCCTCGCAGTCATCAGCCCGTCGGCGTGCCTCATCGTCATCCTCAGCATCGTGCTCGGGATGGCAATCTCCTCCGTGAGCAATCGCGAGGTGGTGCGCAAGGCGGACATCGTGGAAGAGGAGAATCGCGAGATTCTCGCCGATCGCGATGATCTGATGGACAACGTAGAGCGCCTCATGATGGCCGTGCAGGAAGAAGAGGCGACGGCGTCATTCAAACAGCGTCACCTCGTCATGCTCTCGCACGATCTGCCGGTGTGGCTCCAGTTCCTGGACGTCAACGGTTTCCGGAACATGTTCATGACGACGGCGCTCCTGTGGGTAACCTGGCGAGCGGCTCAGCAGACGGACATCGGACTGATGCCGGTGGGGACGTTCATCTCTATCGCGACATGGGTGACCATCGTCATCGCACAGGTGAACAACCTGTCGACGATCGAACGGCAGATCATGTGGTCAGTCGCGCCCCTCAAGGCGATGCGACTCGCCCTCGAGCTGCCGCCGCGGCTGACGATGAATCCCAACCCGATCACCATCGCGGACAACGAGCCCATCACCATCGAATTCCGGAACGTCTCGTTCCGCTATCCCGATGGCAAGCTCATCCTGCGCAACTTCAACCTCCGGATCGCTCCGGGTGAAAAGGTCGCGCTCATCGGCAAGAGCGGATCGGGCAAATCGACGATCGGGAAACTGATCCTGCGGTACATGGATCCCACGTCCGGGGTGATCCTGGTGAACGGTCACGATCTTCGCGATCTGGACCTGAAAGTATGGAGGCTGCGCGCGGGCCAAATTCGGCAAGGAACGCAGATTTTCACGAGGACGCTGCGTGAGAATCTCCTGTACGGCATAAGCACGGTGCGGCGAGCAGCGCTGTCGGACAGCGACCTGTGGGCCTTCATGCGACGGTTCCGGACGGACTTTGGCGATCGGCTGAAGGAAGGCCTGGATACGAAGCTCGGCAAAAACGGGGAACAGATCTCCGGCGGCGAGGCGCAACGCCTCGGCATCTTGGCGGCAGTCCTGCGCAATCCGACATTCATGGTGATCGACGAAGCGACGAGTGCGCTTGATGCCGAAAGCCAGGAAGCGGTACAAGCCGCGCTCTACGAAGCACTCCGCGGACGAACGGGAGCAATCCTCATCGCCCATCGACTGTCGACGACGGCCGGATGCGATCGCATCATCATGATGCGGCCAGCAGTCGAAGACACCGATGAGCCGCAGATCGAAGCGATCGCCACGAGCCTAGAGGAACTCGCCACTCTCTCGCTCACTTTCCGTCAGCTCGCCATCAAAGAAGGCGTCCTCATCGGCGCCTAACCCTCCCCACCAAACGAACGACGCCCCGCGAACTCGAAAGAGTCCGTGGGGCGTTCTGTATTGACTTTTTGAGTAAAAAATGAAAATATACCCTGTTGGGAATGTATTCCTCGTGCCCATCGGAGTTCCCATGCGTAAGTTCTTCTTTCTGTTTGGTTGGGTGATGCTGATTGGGGGAGCCGGCTTCCAGCTCCTCGCCGAAGTCAATCTCGCATTGAGCGAGCACGCGATCGAGGACGGTGTCGACTGCATCATCCACCTCGTCAAGGGACTGAGTTTTATGTTCTTCGGAGGACTGTCCATCCTCTACCACAGGCGCCCAGCCGCCTGAACAACGCGCGCCCGTCGTCCGAAGCAAGGACGACGGGCGTAGTGCTTTTTTCTACCACCTCTCCTTCAGCCGCTGATCGTTTGCCGTATCCTCAAGAATAAATCCGCTCGCAAAAATTGCGTCACGAATCTCATCAGATTTCTTCCAATCTTTTTCCGCACGCGCTTTCGCTCGTTCGTCGAGCATCTTCGTTACCGCATCCGAAACGATCAACGGCCGTGCAACAACATCTTCGAGTGCCAGCCCAAGAATCTCATCCATCGCCAGCAACGTTGCAGCCTTTGTGCTCTTCTCCATCGCGACATCATTGAGCACACCATAAAAACAAGCGAGCGCACCGGGAGTATCAAGGTCATCATTCACTCGTTCCATAAACGCGCTCATCGATACCCCGTCAACATCCGTCGGCTTTGGAAGATCGCGAACTGCACTGCGAATATTCCCAAGTGCTGTGTGCGATGCCGCAACAGCATCCCACGTGAAGTTTTGTGGTGATCGGTAATGTGCATTCAAAACAAACAGACGGAACGACAACGGATGGATCTGATGCTCAACGAGATCGTCGAGGGTGTACGTATTGCCAAGTGACTTACTCATCTTTCCACCGCCGTCGATCTGCAAGAATTCTGAGTGCAACCACGTATTCGCCTCTAGGCAATTTCTCGCGGCGAGCGTTTGCGCAATCTCGTTTTCATGATGCACCCCAATGTGATCGATCCCTCCAGTGTGCACATCAAATGGCACGCCAAGATACTTTGCACTCATCGCTGAACATTCAATGTGCCAGCCAGGGAATCCTTTTCCCCACGGCGATTCCCATTCCATCTGTCGCTTTTCCTCGGCGGGCGCAAACTTCCATAGCGCAAAGTCGCTCGCATTCTTTTTATCACCCACCACGACGCGTGCGCCCCCCTCTTTTTCTTCCATCGATTGACCAGACAGTTGACCGTACGTCGGCAACTTCGTTGTATCAAAATAGATTCCATCATCAATCCGATACGTGAATCCGTTCTTTTCAATCTCTTCAATCATCGCGATCTGTTCTGGAATATGATCCGTTGCTTTTGGACTGACATGTGGCATGAGCATGTTGAATCGCTTCACATCGTCAAAATAGAGCGCCGTATATTTGGCTGCAATGTCCCACGCACTCTCCCCCGTCTTCTCCGACATCATCTGTAACTTCTCGGCACCGCCCTCAAGATCGCCGACCAAATGTCCGACGTCGGTAATGTTGATCACCTGCGTTACCCCAAAATCGTTTGCCTCGAACATCCGACGAAGAACGTCCGCCATGATGAAGGCACGAAAATTTCCGATGTGTCCGCGACCATACACGGTAAGACCACACGTATAGATCCCAACTTTTCCCGGTACCAAAGGCGCAAAGGCCTCTTTCTTTCGCCCCAGCGTATTGAAAAGGTGGATCAACATAGATGGAAGCAGTGTAAAGGGCCCGGTGGAAAGTGAGAAGTGGACGAAACGCACAACGCCCGCTCCTTGCGTGGGAGCGGGCGCCGTTGGGGCGTCGGAAGTGCGGGTCGGAACCCCGATCACGTCGCGGTGTAGTCGAGCACCCGCGCACCCCTGTACTTCCGCTGGGCCAGGGGGAGTAGGTCGGAGTACAAGGTCCCGGACACGCTGTCCACGATGATCGCACAGACCTGACTCGATGGGAGGATATGCGGATGGTCGCTCCCCACCTTGTATGTGACGCACTTCCCGATACCTCCTTCGATGAGGCCGTCGTTGACGAAGAAACAGATCACATCACCATCCCGTACGAACTTCTGGATGATGACGACGATGATGAAGTCCACCGTCTTGACCGCACCGCGAGGCAGCAGCACGAGTGCGCGTCGTCCGGTCGGGTCGACTCCCTGCAGGAAGGGATCCAACGTGTTTCCCGCCAGTGGGAGCAAAAGATCTTCGAATCCGGGCATGGAGTCTCCAGGGTGTGAGGGAGTCGTCTGGGACGACCCAGGAATCTAACACAAAACAAAAGAAGCGGCAATCCTAGATCGCCACCCCTTCTTCTCGTAGTCGTTCAATTTTTCGTTCTTCTCCTCGATTGTACCCTCCGGTTTTCCCGTCCGATCGAATCACACGGTGACACGGAATGTCCGGATTGAAGTTTGTTTTCATGATGGAACCCACCGCACGGGCTGCACCCGGATTCCCTGCCGCAATCGCTACTTGTTTGTACGTCGCTACTTTTCCCCGAGGAATTGCCGCGACGATGGTGAGAACACGATCGCGGAAGGTGATCATAGGGGAAACGGTTAAGGCGGTTATCGGATGATGGTTGCTGTTATACCGTTTGAGGAGATCTGGACATCCGATTACAACCGTTAACCAATTTAACCATTTAACCTCTCCCCATCACGCCGTCGCATGCTGCATCGCACGAATCTTTTGCCGCTGATACTTTCCTTCAAGTGTTGCTTGCGCAATGACGTGACCGTTCATTGCCGCATCCATCACCTCGCGCGATGCGCCGTGACCGACATCGAGCAAACAATCGAGCGCATACACCATGAATCGATATTCGTGTTCGCCGACTCCCGGACAAGGACCGCCATATCCGACTTCACTAAAATCCGTTTCACCCTCACGAGCGCCTTGCGGCACGCTGTTCTCGCGAATCACGCGCACCGATGGTGAAATATTCCACACGGACCAATGTAACCAGTTTCCCGAAGGCGACGACGGATCGTCCACTAAGATTGCAAAGCTCTGTGTATCGCCAGGAACGTCGTCGATAACGAGTTCTGGATTTACATCTTTTCCGTCACACGTATATTTTGCCGGAATCATGTCACCGGAACGAAATGCTGGAGAAGTCACGCGCATAGGCGATAACATGTGCGCACCACAGCGTCCAGAAGCGCGATCTTGCACGCATTGTACAAACGCATGAAAAAAGCGTGAAGGGGATAACATCCCCAGCACACTTTGTGCGATTGTTATCCACTTGACGATTCAATTTTCTTTCAAAAAAATATTTTCCTCTTTTATGAAACGAACACGCCGCCGTCTTCCTGCGAAGCCAGCGGCGATGCGTCGTGGTGTGCGAGATCGAATGCGCACACGATGCTGTGATACACCTCGATCACGAGGCACGCCCACCTTCGATAACCCGGAGTATCGTCCGATGGACTTGAACACGTTGAATGGTCTCAGGATCAGTAACACGATCGATCGCGTGGTAACCGAACTCTTTGGTGCGACGACACGCGGGAACGAGACCGCGGTTGAACTCGATGCGCTCCCCGACCTCCAGCAACCAGCGGATACCTTCGACGGTCGCTCCCTCATCGGTCCCGAAGTGGAGAAGCCTGAGAGGCGCACCGCGGTTGGTACGAAGTCGGATGAACATCGCCGTGTCTCCCACGAGGTACTCCTGGTCCACCCTCACCACAACGTGGAACTCGTGGAGATCTTCATCGTGGCCCGGCTTCAGAAAGTCATCGCATCCGACGACCGTACCCATCACTCGGTTATGCATGAGTCGTTCCTCCTATCGGACATGACACGTTATCACAATAGCAAAAAAAGACGAACTACCACATCTTCCACCACGGCTTCGACCTCTGCCCTTTGCCCTCTACCCTCACTTCCTCCTCCGTCTCCACATGCCGCACCCAACTATCAATCCGTCGCATCTCCCTCTCGATTGTCGACCCTTCGTATTCACCACTATGCGCATGCCCGACACCATACGACGGCTTCTTCTGATCAAGATGCAAATTAAACGTTACCTCGTCGCCTTTGCCCGCAACGTATAAATGGAAACGAGGATACGGTGTCGATGTTGGCCGCAATTCAAAACTCGATATCCCCGTATTCGGATCGGTAAATGGCGAATACCCCGCCTTACGCAAAACCGCCAACGGGTTAGGCATGACTGATTTGTCGTAAACAACTTTCATAGTCGTAGTGTAACAAAAGGTTTCGAGGCAGGGTAACGCCACTCAACAGAAATTTTTAGGCTCAACAAATAGGTTACTAGGTTGCCTCCGACTTATCTGACCATTACATTACCAAAAAACGACCACCACACGGTGATCATTATTTGACTGCCGAAAAAACAAGAGCGCACCCCGACCAGCGGAACCGCAGGCCGTGATGGCTGCTCGTGTTCCGCGCAGGATGCGCGAGTGGTGACTAGACAGTCACCATGAAGAAGATGCGGGGACTGGCGGTGTCGAGGCGGTCGGCGCAGAATTTGAACGTCACTACGCCCTTGTTGTCGAGGCGCGGCACCTCCACGCTCACCACACGGGAATCGCCGAGGTCGTCCGTGATGCTCGTCACCCTCCCATCAAGCCGCAGCTCGCGGGTCTGGAAGGCACGGGAGACGATGGCCTGTATGCGGGCTTCCATCACGAACTCGAGCCAAGGGTAGTCGAACGAGCGGCAAATCTCGATGTAGAGGGTGATGTCCTGCCCGAGGACGACGTGCTGAAGGGGGGTGCGCTGGGGGATGAGTTGCATGGTCACTCCAGCCGAGCATGACGCGGGTTGCGTTGTTTGCAGGGCCTGATGATGGGCCAAATGGCACACGGTCAGGTACTTCAATCAACAAAAAAATATACTAAAAAAATGCAATTTCGTCAATGGTAAAGTAGATAAAAATCTCTAAAATAAGCTTACTCCCATACAAACATCAAAAGATCTACGACATATTGGCGGCGTTTCATAAGGCGCAGGACCTGGGCAAAGTGGATACCGCCAAGAAATTAAACGATTTCTTCGAACATGGCGCTTTCTTGATTGGTCGAGCTAGTGGGATTTGAACCCACGGCCTCTTGCACCCCATGCAAGCGCGCTACCCCTGCGCTATAGCTCGATTATTCTGTACGAACCTGCGAAGAATAGCTGATGGATCGCGCTTCATCAAGGATTTGCCGTACACCCCGTTCTCCGCTATTCTTTTCGGGCAACGAAACACGGAGGGGTCGCATAGTGGTCTAGTGCGCACGCCTGGAACGCGTGTGTGGGGCAACTCACCGAGAGTTCGAATCTCTCCCCCTCCGCCAAAATATCATCGTCGCAAAAACGATGATGATATTTTGTTTTGGAAGAGAAAAGTATTGAAATAATTCAATTTTTATGCTATAAAAATGTTGGAGGTATACTTCGATGGCAATCACGCCTCGACTCATTCGCCGCTTCCGTCGACGGTTCTCCATGGGACTCGCGATCGCGAGCGTCTTCCTCGTCATCATCGAGCTCGGACTGCGCCTGGCGATTCCCGAAGAGAACCTTCTGTTCTCGTGGGAGAAGCCGAACGGGCTTCTCGCCTACGAGGCCGCGGGAACGCAGGCCGGCCAACAGCCCGTCATCGGTGTCAGGCCGAACGCGCAGGTGAACGGTCCAGTCTTCGGGCATCAATCGTCCTGGAGGGCACAAACGAACGCATTCGGGATGAGCGAGTCGTACAATCCGACCATCGAAAAGCCCCCGAACACACTGCGTGTGCTCACGGTCGGGGACAGCTGGGCCTTCGGGTTCGGCAACAGGGATGGGCGTACGCTCTCGGACCAGCTCGAAGTGCGCCTGGCGCGTGCGCGCGGGGTAACTGTCGAAGTGCTAAACGCCGGGATTCCCGGCGGGGCCGCGATCGACATGTTGCGCAGGTGGCAGGGGTTCGGAATGTCCTTCAAGGTGGACGCGGTGTTCATGGTCATCCCGCACAACTACCGTCCGGTCACCGATCGTGCGGCATGGTATCGACACGCCCCTGGCGCGCCGATTTCCCGGTTGCGGACGATCCTCTACCTCCGCTGGGCACTCATGAATATGCGGGTACCCATGTTCGCGCCCGGGGTGCCGGAAGGAACCTCCGACACCGCTGTCACAGTACAGGATCTTGCTGAAATCGCGCGTCGCGCGCGAGCGGTGGGAGTGGACGTGTGGTTCCTCGACGCCCCGGACGGCTTCGGGCCGCTGACCAACAAGATGGAACCGTCAAATCCTCGTCTTCAGCACTTCCACTCGTCGATCGTGAATGCGGTCGATGACGAAGGAGCGATCGTCGCAAGCCATACACTCGCCGAACGGTCGTGCTGGCAAGATGAGGACCTCAACCATCCTTCGGATCGAGGCGTCGAAGTCCTCGCGGACGCGATGGTGCATGCCATTATAGACGGTCGATCCGCCACCAAGCCGAACCTCACCCCGTGTACCGAGCAGACCGTGCGGCAGTGACATACGACGAACGCTGGGCTGGATCGCGAGATCCAGCCCTTGTCGTTTCAAAAGCTTGTTGAGCCTATTACCTTTCAGTATGATGATCGCACTCTTTTTAAAGAGTATGTCGGGCTGTAGCGCAGTTGGTAGCGCGCTTCGTTCGGGACGAAGAGGTCGTGGGTTCGAATCCCGCCAGCCCGACCAAAAAGAACCGCCGAGGCGATTCTTTTTTTGTGAGGGCCTAAAGGTTGTCGTCGATGGTTGTTGTCCCGGTGAGGGTAGCATCGACGTCGTAATCACTGGCGTCGTTGATCTCGGCCCCGAAGACGTAGTTGCCGTAAAAGGCATCAGAGATATCGTCGACGTCGTTGGTGTTCCAGTCGCTGCCGTAGAGGGAAGCGGCGATCGATTCACTGCCGACGGCACGGAGGATACTTCCTTCTTCAACCGCATACACCGTATTCACGCTTTGAAACTTCACCATGGTGACGCCTGGCTTGTAGGTGACGTTTTCGCCGATGGTATAGGACGCCATGTCATCGCTACTGATAGTTATCACATCATCAAAGTCGCTATACCACGAGAAGTACACTTTCTCATTCGGGAAAGCGTGACGTTTTTCATCTGATCCGACGTAATACACCGCGGTGCAAGGATCATTGGTTTCGTATCCCGAGGCACATGCAGTTTTCACGAGCTCTCCCTCGTACGAATCGCTCGGAGCGGGTTCCTCTTCTTCGCGATAAACGAACACGCCGTTGTCGTTTGCGGCGTAGACGCTATCCGATGCGACATCGAGCGCATAGAAAATCTGGCTGCTCGACCCGTCCATCTGCGTCCACGTCACACCACTGTCCGTTGTTTCCCAAATTCCACCTCCGGAGCGAGTGATGTATCCGTGTGACTCACTCTCGAAGAAGATGCTGGTGATTTCATCCAGAATATTTCGTTCCGCAAAGTTCACTTGGTTCCAGGTGCTTCCACCGTCACTCGACTTGGCAAGATATTCTCCTTCGCCGGCAATCCAAATTGTATTGCTATCGACAGCGTGAATGGCATTCATGTCGAAACTCGTTGCGGCATCTTTCCATGACCACGTTGCTCCGCCGTCTGTTGTTTTGTAAATCGATCCGTTGTCACCAACCACGATGATGGTCGACGATGAGAGGAGTGCAACGTCGTGCAGATCGTCGCTTCCG
>JBBUEW010000007.1:0-2060 GCA_038078095.1 Patescibacteria group bacterium
CACGGGGACGGGATCATCACCGGGCAGTGCGGACCGTTCCAAGTCCGCGAGTAGACCCCCTCCTCAAGTTGTTCCACGATTCCACGGCGACCCTGCGCTCCACGAGAGAGCCAGGGTCGTTGTCGTTTTGTGGCAAAAAAACTTTGACTTTTTGTTCATTTTTTGTATTATTTACCCTTCTGCGTTCCCGACCGCGCACCGCATCCCATATGCGATTCGTCGTCGGGTACACATCCGTGCCCGATCACCGGAGAAACGACTTTGCCAACTGCCTCTCCTGCCCCGTCCCCCACCACCCCTCCCGCCTACACCCGCGTCTCGGTCGAGATCGATCACTGCCTCCCGCTGGAGGCGATCAATCCCACGAACCAGACCTGGCTGCGTCCCTTCGTCGACCCCGTGACGGACATCATCGCGAACGCCGTGATGCTCGCGCAGGAAGCGCTCGAAGCGCTCGTCCCGGTGAGCCGCCAGTCCCGCAGAAAGTTCAAGCCGCAGATGGGGTTCGCCTTCGCGCGCGAGGCAACGCCAAACATCGTCGAGGTGTGGTTCCACGCCGACCACGAGCCGGAGGACGAAGAGGACGATGATTCCAAGCCGGAGGTGAGCGTTCACAGTCTGCGGGACACCGACGACCAGACGATAGTCCGACGTCTCGGAGTGACTTCAACCACGGATCCACGGCTCCTGACGGCGAATCTCAAGGTGGTCGTCACCTACGCGGTGTAGCTCTCTCGAGGGACACACTCACCACCCCACGCGCACGAACGCTGGCCGCCCCTCACCCGGGCGGCCAGATTGCGTTAAAAGAGGTATCCACTCTCCCCTCTTGTCACCTTAGCGAAAGTTATGTATATTCTCCGCGTTCCCCCGAAAGGGGTTTTTTGATAGACGACGAAACTGAGCAAAGTATCGTTGCCGTTTGACTCACATTCTCTATGCAACGGATCCTCGACAACACTGTCGTCAAATACTTCCGAGAGGCCAAAATGGAACTTGAAAAAGTTTCGTGGCCAACCCGCAAAGACACTATTGTGTACTCCAGCCTGGTCCTTGGACTCAGCATTGCGACCGCCTTGTTCATTGGCGTTCTTGATCTTGGCCTGACGAAAAGCCTTGAGTACCTTGTTGCGGCGATCGGTTAACCATCAATTAATTGTTTTAGGACTTTCTCGTTTGAGACCAGTTTCGATGAACGTTGAGGAAAGATTCTGAGACGGACTACCCTGTCCGTTGAAGAAGTTTCCGATAATGTGAGTCGAAAATGGGCCAAACGAGGAAGGCCTACCATCTATGGCAAAGCAAACCGCAAATTACGGCCGCCGCTGGTACGTAATTCACACGTACTCGGGATACGAAGAAAACGTCGTTGAAGCGCTCACCCAGCGTATCGGCACCATGGACATGGAAGAGAAAATCTTCGCTGTTCTTGTGCCAAAGGAAAAGAAGATCAAAATCAAGAACGGTGCGCGCAAGGTGGTGGAAGAAAAAATCTTCCCTGGCTACGTGCTCGTGGAAATGATTGTGACCGACGATTCTTGGTACGTTGTCCGCAACACACCAAACGTCACCGGTTTCATTGGCACCGGCAACACGCCAACGCCTATTCCGCAGGAACAGGTGGACGCCCTCATGAAGCGCGTCGGCGTCTCCGAGCCAGAGTTCAAACTCGACGTCGGCAAGGGTGCACTCGTTTCTATCACCGACGGTCCGTTCAAGGGCCAGCAAGGCAAGGTGGACGATGTAGACGAATCTCGTGGCAAGGTGAAAGTCATGGTCAACATGTTCGGCCGTGAAACCCCTCTCGAACTCGACTTCCTGCAGATCAAAAAAGTGTAAGGATCACAGCGCCGACTCTTCCCAGGGTCGGCGCTTCCGTTTCATTGACTTTTTTGGCTCATCCTGGCACTCTTTGGGCACTAAATAACGATGTAGTTGCTCAAGATTGCCATAAACGGCGGTCGAGGGAGTCTACTGTAAATAGCAACGAACTGGCATATTTTCGACCAGTTTCGATGAGCGGCGAGGAAAGCTTCTGAGACGGACTACACGGTCCGTTG
>JBBUEW010000008.1:0-6567 GCA_038078095.1 Patescibacteria group bacterium
CTGAGCGGGTCGCTCACGCCAAGTTCTTCGCCGTCAAGATAATAGTCTTTGTCTGTGTCACTCGAGTATGGGTCGGTACCTATTGTGGCTTCTTGGTTGTTTGTGAGTCCGTCTTTGTCTTCATCGCCATTGGGGTCGAGCGGTGTACTGCCCGCATCCGTAGGATCTGTTCCGCCCGTAACCTCATCCGCGTCAGACGTTCCGTCGCCATCAGTATCTTCGGCTGTTGGATTTGTTCCAAGGGTAACTTCTTGGATATTTGTTATTCCATCCGCATCACAATCTTCGTCGGGGTCTTTGATGTTGTCGTGATCGGCGTTATCAATTGTGACATCAAAACAAGAGAGATTTGACGTCTCGAGGAGATCTCCGAGTCCGTCCTCGTCGGTATCGGAGTTGTTAGGGTTTCCTCCTTCTCCCGTAAAGTTTCCGGGAGTTCCCACGGGAGCCCAATCGTTGACTTCGTATCCGTTGGAAAGACCATCTTTATCGTTGTCTACATCGTAATCTGAAGAAAGCGAATCATCTGTGTAGGTATCATAGAGTGTTGGATCGGTGTGGAGAAGATTGACTTCTTCATTGTCGTTCAAGTTGTCCTTGTCTGTATCGATTTGGGCAGGATCGGTCCCAAGAAAACTTTCTTGAGTATCGGACAGTCCATCACCGTCCGTGTCGACGTCAGCCGATGCGAAGGGCGCTGTTCCGACGGTCAAGAGGAAAATAAGACTGAAAAGAGTAACAATCCGGCAGTAAACAACAGGAGAGCGCGACATACGTGAAAAATGAGGAATAAAATGTGCACAACACTAAACCATAATACCCGAACTGTCTATGTATAGTTACAGCACGTGACGGATCGCTCATTTTCCATTACGATCTTGGTCATTCTATGCCGCATTCCAGTCTTGAACAGAATCTTCGCGACACCATTGCTTTCGCCATCAAACATGATGGATCAAAGAAGTCGATGATGGTCTTTGACGAACAGTCGTTGTTGTCGCGAATGATTGCCGAGGGATACCGGGCTGCATTGCCCGACATGGTTGCGTTGAACTTCGATGCCACTGCACCGCTCGATATTCGCGCCGCACTCGACGCGCTCTCACCTGGCGATTTGGTTGTTCTGGTCCAGACATCAAGTTTTCGCTTGAATGAATTTCGATTCCGCCTCGAGCTTTTTAATCGAGGCTTGGCGGTCATCGAGCATCCGCATCTCGGTCGGATGCCCGAGGAGGAACACGACACATATATCGAATCGCTTGCGTACGATCCACAGTACTATCAGACCGTCGGTCGAACGTTAAAAGCGAAGATCGATGCCGCGAAGCAAATCATTGTCTCGTGTGATGGAACCGAGCTTGTGTACGATGGACCATTTGAATCGGCAAAGCTCAACATCGGCGACTACACGGGAATGAAAAATACCGGCGGTCAGTTTCCAATTGGTGAAGTGTTTACCGAGCCCGTTGACTTCTCGAGGGTGAACGGCACGATCAAGCTCTTTGCGTACGCCGACGCAGCGTTTCACGTGATTGTGCCACCCGAACCGGTCCTCGTCGTTATCGAGAACGGCATTATCGTCGACGCCCCGGATGCGCCAGAGTCGTTTACGAAAGTTCTGGATCAGATTCGGGCGGATGAACAGCTATGGGTGCGCGAGCTCGGATTTGGCATGAATCGCGCCATGACTCGTCATCGTCGCCTTACGGACATTGGAAGTTACGAGCGCATGTGCGGCATCCACTTATCCATCGGCCAGAAGCATACGATTTACACCAAAGAAGGTTTCCCCAAACGATCGAGCAAGTATCACGTCGACGTGTTTGCTGCTATCACGACGGTGATGATCGATGGGGAGGTGGTGTACAAAGATGGTGGATATTGTGTGTAACAAAAAACTCTCCGCGCTGCGGAGAGTTTTTTTGTTTTACTTGGCGCTGTGTCGCGCGATACCTTCTTCGATAAGTTTCTGTGCGTCCTCAGCACTCCCCCAACCGGTTACTTTCACCCACTTGTTTGGCTCAAGGTCTTTGTAATGTTCAAAGAAGTGTTCGATCTTTTTGACCAAGATCTCTGGGAGATCACCCACCGACTGTACGTTCTTGTACATCGGGTTAATCTTTTCGTGTGGCACGGTGATGATTTTTTCATCCATCCCGCCTTCGTCTTCCATCTTCAGAACACCGATCGGACGTGCACGGATGACGGACATCGGAACCAACGGAATGTCGGTCACGACGAGTGCGTCCAGTTCGTCTCCGTCGCCGCCCTTGGTGCTTGGAATCGATCCGTAGTTTGCGGGGTACGACATTTGCGTGTGTAGGAAGCGATCGACGAACAGGAAGCCTGTTTCGGGATCCGGTTCATACTTTACTGCCGAGTTCCACGGGATCTCGATGAAGACATTGATGTCGCGTGGTGCGTCTTTTCCTGCAGGAAGTGCATGAATATTCATAGGATGAAATAGATGTGAAAATACGTTAGTCCTTTTTGGTTCGAGCGTCCAGCGTTCGTTCATCGGGTTGATTGAGCGCGATAGAAAGTGTGCAAAGTGCAAGTGCTGCATCGCGCACGCCAGTGGCATTCCCCACGCTTATGGCAATTCCAAGGAGATGCAAGCCAAGAATCGCTGCGGCGATGCGAGTGTACGCACCGATACCGAGCAAGAGGGCGAAGACCACCTCCATGAGCCCGTTCAAACGGACGAACGTTTCGGCGGGAACAGGGATGTATCCCACCCATTCAGGCAAGAAACCGATCCAAGCGCTCGGATCGATCAGCTGTTGTGTGCCGAACCAGAGGAAGAGCAACGTCAGGGTGTATCGAACGATGACGGCAGAAGAAATTCGTGGCATAGCATTATTTCAATGTTCCAATCTTCAGGAGTGCGAGTGCGGCCAGCGGGACACTCGATGTGCCATGCATGCCATGGAATGCTTCGGTGCCATCAATGCCACACAAGAAGAGAATCGCTTCACCACCACCCGGATGACGCGAGACCCATGTCGTGAGGTCGTAAACGTTTTCGTCGATCGTTGTCCAACACCCGGCTGCGGTGTTGTGTATTGCGACGTCCCCAAGGGAATATGTGGCGTTATGGTTCGTTTCAACCTCGTTCGTATTGATCGGCATGCCAGACCATACAATGTATATCGAACCAATCACGAGGAGTGCTCCGGCAAGGAGCGCGACCCATTGTCGAGGATGATGCATATCGTCAGGATGACTGAAGGAAATGAAGAATGATGACGAAGCGCAGTATATCGTCATTGTTCGGAAAGACCCAAACGCAGTACACTTTTGACGATTATTGACCACTCAGTCCTATGTCGCAAGAAACGTACGATGTCGCAATTATCGGCGGGGGAGTCACTGGTACCGCCTTGCTCTATCTTTTAGCGAAATATTCATCGGTGCAACGCGTGGTACTTCTCGAGCAATACGACGGCATTGCTCAGGTGAGTTCTCACCACACGCAAAATAGCCAAACGCTCCATTTTGGAGACATCGAGACGAACTATTCGTTGGAGAAGGCAAAGGCCGTGAAGTCTGCCGCGGAGATGGTGGTGCGATACGTGGAGAGTCTTCCTGATGGAAAAGGTATCTTCGTCCGTCAGCAAAAAATGGTCATCGCGGTTGGAAAAAAAGAATGCGATGAACTTCGGAAACGTTTTCAAGAATTTCGTACAGTGTTTCCCGAATTACAGCTTGTGGAACGTGAGGAGTTGGCGCGTCGCGAACCGGCGGTGATGGAAGGACGTGATCCCGGCGAGGAGATTGTGGCGCTGGCCACTGATCGTGGATACAGCGTGAGCTTCAGTGCGATTGCCGAATCGTTCGTCCGTGACGCCATACTTCAGAAGAATATTCAGATCGACGTCGTCCACAACGCTCGTGTGCAGCGAATCGTTCGTCAGGGGAAAGATTTCGTGCTCCAAGCCGAGGGACTTTCGTTTGTTGCGCGGACGGCCGTTGTTGCGGCGGGAGCGCACAGTCTTTCTTTTGCTCACGATATGGGAGAAGGAAAAGACCTCTCGCTCATTCCGGTTGCGGGACTCTTCTATACTGCGCAAAATCGTTTACGGGGAAAAGTGTATACGGTGCAGCATCCCAAACTGCCGTTCGCTGCTATTCACGGCGATCCGGATGTTCTGGACGCAACAATGATGCGGTTTGGACCGATTGCCAAAGCATTGCCGCTCTTGGAAATACGAAAATGGCGAACAGTGGGGAATTTTTTGAAAGTGTTCCCACTCTCCATCGACACATTAAGGAGTGTTATCGCGATCAACGCGGATGCGATTATTCGTCGATTTATTTTCAGGAATTTTTGGTACGACCTGCCGTGGATTGGCCCAGTGTTGTTTGTGCGCGAGGCACGAAAAATTATTCCGAAGATACAACCTGCTGATCTTCACTTTGGATCAAGCCTCGGCGGCATCCGGCCGCAAGTCGTGAACATTCGTACGCACAGCATGCAACTGGGAGAGGCGAAGATTGTTGGTGATCGCATTCTCTACAACATCACCCCGTCACCAGGAGCATCGGTGTGCTTAGCGAATGCGCTGAGCGATGCACGATTGGTAACCGGGTGGTTGAATGTTCCGCTTGATGAAGGAGCGATCGAGCGTGATCTTGGATTGATAACGGTGAAGTAACTTTCTTGAAAGAAGAACGAGGGAGTTTCACGTCGTGGTGAGATGTTCCGTTGTGTATGCTTTGCTTGGTCCATACGTGACGAATAGGTATACTCGGTCAGTGAATTTTAGAAACTTTAGGTTTTTATGGAAGATTCCAACGGATTATCAAAGAAATCAGCGGCAATTATTGCAGCGATCGTTATATTGTTAGCGCTTGTGGTATTTGCTGTCATGAGTGTGCCGTCAAGCGAGGAACAGGAAACGGCGAGCACAAATACTGAGACCGTACCAGCAACGATCACAACGGCAACAACACCTGTTACAACAGAGACAACAGGTTCCTCGACCGACACCACCGATCCTACGCCGACCGATGCGACATCGTCATACAAAGACGGAACATATACGGCAGTCGGTGATTACCGCTCACCAGCCGGTGCAGAAACAATCGATGTCAGTATCACGTTAAAAAACGATATCATCGTTGACGCGACGGTGACAGCGAATGCGACAAATGCAAAATCTGTCACTCTGCAGGGTGCGTTCATTTCTGGATATAAAGTACTCGTGATTGGAAAGAATATTGACGACGTAATGCTCGATAAAGTTTCTGGTTCGTCGTTGACGCCGGTCGGTTTCAATGAAGCACTCGTCGAAATCAAGGCTGACGCCGCGGTATAACGCACACGGTTCGATATGCCCTCGTTTGTTTTTGAAGCAATCGGTACACGATGGCAGATCGATATTCACGACGTACTCGATAGTGTTCAAGAAGCTGATTTTCTTACAACGATTCGTGCGCGCATCGATGTATTCGACGTAACATACTCACGATTTCGCGATGATTCGTGGGTGACGATGATCGCACAGGCGGCTGGCACGTATCCGCTTCCCGCGGATGCACAGCCGCTTTTTGCGTTGTATGAAGAAATGTATCGACGAACACACGGTGCGATGACTCCCTTGATCGGACAGGTATTAGTCGATGCAGGATACGACGCCGCGTATTCGTTGCATGCTGGATCGTTGACATCGCCTCGATCATGGGACGACGTTATCGCGTTAACCAATAAAACGATAACCCTTCACGAGCCTGCACTCCTGGATTTTGGTGCTGCGGGAAAGGGATATTGTATTGATCTGATCGGTAGTCTTCTGGAAGAACAGGGAATTCATGATTATGTGATCGATGCGGGTGGCGATATTCGCTGTCGGGGAACTCGACCCCTCCGAATTGGTTTAGAGAATCCGATGGATGCCAAGCAGATCGTTGGTGTTACACGCATACAGCAGCAAAGTATTTGTGGATCGGCAGGAAATCGTCGTGCATGGGGGAGTTTCCATCACATCATTGACCCATTTTCTTTAGCGTCTCCACGCCACATTTTTGCCACGTGGGTGATTGCCGACACCACACTTCTTGCCGATGCGCTCGCCACCGCGCTTTGGTTCGTGCCGGCGTCTTCACTGGTTGAACATTATCCATTTTCTTCGGTTATTCTCTACGCCGATGGTCGTTGTGAGGTTTCTTCGAATTTTCCCGGTGAATTATTTACGTCGTAACGTTGATTCAGGAAAGCTCGATACGGTTAGCGAATTCGATTTTTGATGAACGAGAAAAGAATAGATAAGTGATATGTTGTAACGATGACGCCGAGTCCGATGACGATACTCAGAGGAATGTACGCGCTGAGAGCCCAGAGGGTGATAAGACCGTAGAAAAGTGCGGCGGCAATAACAAGGATTGATCGTAAGAGCGAGGGGCGAGTGATCGCCGGAAGATTTGCGTTGAGCTTGAGAAGAAGTGGGGGGTAAATCCACATCGTGAATGCGGACATGCTGGCGGAAACCACTAAAAGGAAGAATGGTTGTTTGAAACTCGGGATCGCTAGCGAAGAGAGGAGGATGATGATGCCGAGGAGAATCG
>JBBUEW010000009.1:0-8856 GCA_038078095.1 Patescibacteria group bacterium
CGACGGACGGAAGGTCACCCTGGCGGGTGGCCTTCAGCGTTTTCACTTGTTCACAGCAATCCTTGGAGGCGGGGCAGGACAGGACTACACTGCCTGCGTAACGAAATTTCCCATCTATGACGCTTTTTGAGGGGTCCTTCGCAGTTGCCTTGCTCGCGCCAGTTGTTGCTATCGCTGCCTCAATCTTTTTACGGGGGCAAAGGGTATTCCAATGGAATTCGATACTTCTCACTCTTTCGGGAGCTGCTGGCATGGTTGCGGGAGCAATTGGAGCGATCCAAGACGCACCGTTTACGCTACCGACCCCTGTTTTTTTTGGCATGACCATGGCGCTTGATAAGTTCAGTGCGCTATTCCTCGTTCCGCTCTCTATCGTCGTTTTCTGCGCCGGTCTCTACGCCATTTCAACGAGCAAGCGGGAAGATGCAACGAATCGTCAACTCCTCGGCATCATGTCTGGCCTTCTCCTCGTCGGCATGCAGTGGGTACTGTTAGCTGGAAACATCGTTGGTTTTTTGGCAGCGTGGGAAATTGTTGGACTGAGCACACTGATGTTGTTCGTCGCCCACCGTTCGATCATTCATCTTCGCCTGGCACTTCGATACTTTGTTTTTACCCAGCTTGGTTTCGCACTCATCTTGATTGGATACTTTCTCCTGTCCTCCGGTGCGCTCTTTAGTGATTTCGGAACATTAAGCTACATCGCGGCACAGCTTGAGCCACGAAGTATCGCAATCGCTTTCGGATTTCTTCTGGCGGGATTCGGCGTTGCCTCGTCACTCGTTCCATTCCATAGCATCAACGCACGCATCACCGGCCACCTGCCAGTTCATCTCGCAGCACTTGTGCAGAGCGCGGTGGTGATGATGGGTGTCTACGGATTCCTTCGATCATTACTCTTCATCCTTCCGCCACTCTCTATTTGGTACGCCGTTGCGGTGCTGATTGCCGGTGCACTGTCGGCAATCGGCGGGGGAATCCTTGCAATGACCGAGCGTGAACCGAAACATATTCTCTCTGCCGTCAGCACGAGCGGCGTCGGGTTCACGTTCTTCACCATGGGCATTGCGATGTGTTTGCAAACATTCGGCGCATTTGAAGCGATGAACGCCGCGCTCTTTGCCGCGATCCTGAGTGTGGCCGTTCAGGCAGTTGCGAAGTGTGGACTTTTTTTGGCGGTCGGTGCTCGAGAATCACAAATACGATTAAGATACGTCGAGATTGCAGCACTCGTCTTGGCAGTAGCCGCCGTTGGATTGCCACCGTTGTCGCTATTTGTGGGGAACTGGATGGTGGGAAGTACAATCGTTGGTGCCCTCCAGAGTTTGACGGATGTTTGGTATGCACTCGTCGCGGTTCTTCTGCTCGTCGTCTTCACACTTTCTGTCGGTCTTGTTACGTACGCTTTGATGAGACTTTTCGCGCTCACGTTCTTTGTATCACCAAAGGAAGAGGGACCACCGGTGATTGCTGACGTTTGGGTACTTTCCTCGATATTCATCCCAGCAGCGCTCGTCATCGCGATTGGTTTCGCTGCACCACGAATATTTGAGCTCATCGGCGCTGGGCCGCTGACCATCGCTCCTGGCACATGGCTCGGAGCAATCATTGCCGCCACGGGAACATTACAGCTCTCGATCGTTGCACTCGTGATCGGTGGTGGGGTCGTTCTCTCGTGGATCGTATCAAAAGCATTTCCACGACGTCCCCAGGAGACGAGAATCCTCATCGAGGAAGAAGTGATTGAAGTGCAAGAACAGAATACGGTTCGTGATGTAGTCGCAGCTCGCTCGATCGGTATCGTTTTGCGTGGCGTGTGGACGGATCGCTGTTACCTTCCAGCTGCGCGCGTAACGCATCGTGTGCATGCGTTTGCGCGGCGAGGAGGAGAGGGAAGTGAAACAAATGTTGCGCTTGCCTTTATCGTGCTCGCGCTGGTGTTGACTCTTATCTTTGCCCTATGACCACGGCCGTTCTTCTCCTTATCCAAGTTGTTGTCGCTATCGCGATCGCACCATTGGTCCTTGGTGTCGCTCAATTTGTCGCAAGTATTCTTCGTCGTACTGAGCGTGTGGTGCCATGGAGGCTCTACGGCACGATAATTCAGGCAGCGAAACAGGGTATCGTGACGCCGCCGAACGCATCCTGGGTCTACTCGTTCTCACCAATCGTCACCCTGGGATGCTCTCTCGCACTTCTCGTGCTTTTCCCGCTGATCACATCATCGGGCATTCTGATCGGCGTTGCAGATATCTTTGTTGTTGCCGGTGTCTTTCTTTTTCTTGAAACATCCAACACACTGGGAAGAATGGAACGCGGCCTGCCGACATCACCGCTTGTTCTTTCTCTTATTTTTACTACCATTATTCTCGCTTTCGTAACGATCGCGCTCTACGCAGGTTCGGTAAATGTCATGGACGCCTGGAATGCCTCGTGGCAATCAGCGCCGATCCTTCTCTGCGCTATTGGCGCGCTGTTCTTGCTCGTCCTTGCCGGCCGTCTTGCACATGCCAATCATTCACGAAATTTTACAGGTTTCTTTCGTGCCACAACCATGCTTGCCGAAGGATTGCAACTAACAGTCCTTGGCGTGTTCATCACGACTCTGCTGTATCCATTCGGTCTTGTCGTGAATGGAGCTTCGACGCAGGACGTCGCCATCGCAATCGGAGTTTTCGTCTTGCGATGTCTTGTTGTGAGTGTGATCTTCGGTGCTTTGGAAGGAATACTCGTCGATAAACGATTCGTCACTTCGAGGAATGTTTTACTCCTCGCCGCGCTTTGCTCCTTGGTTGGTCTTGTTCTTAGCGTCACCACCACTCTTCTATGACCGACTTTTTTCTGAGCCTTTGGCGATTCGATGTTCTCACGCAGTACGCCTTGATCCTCCTCGCGATTGTTACCGTCGGAGGTGCTCTTGTCAGTCTAAACACACTTCGGCAGGAAATCGCTACTGGAATTATTGGAAAACGTGATACGCATCGTTTTGCTATCCTCGGTATTCTTTGCGTGATCGGTTTTGCGGCAGCGCTCCTAACGAAGAATATACTCGTGCTCTGGATCGCGCTCGAGATCGTGACCGTCTGTACCGCGCTCGTTATCGCTTTCTATAAACGGCCGAACAGCGGACAGGCTGCCTGGAACTACATCAGACTTTCAACAATCGGCGTCATCGTAATGTTTGTCGGGTTGATCTTCCTCGTTAAAATCGGCATAGCTACCGGTCTCAGCCCTTGGGACGCACTCTCTTTGGATGCGCTCCGAGTGGCAGCACCGAACTTCTCAGCTCCAACACTCAAGATCGCATTCGCCCTGATCTTTTTGGGCTTCGGAACGAAAATGGGTCTTGTTCCTTTGCACACCTGGGCAGCCGAGGCGTACAGCAAAATCTCTTCACCAATGTCAGGATTCCTTGCAGCAATGTTGCCTCTCACCGTGCTCATCGCACTTTTACGCATTCGCCAAATCGTCGACACAAACCTGAATGATGGAGGAACATGGACGGGTCGGCTTTTCCTAGTCTTCGGCATCGTCTCGATCGTCGTGACGGCGCTCACACTCATTCGTCAGAAAAACTACAAGCGAATGACGTCAACGCTCGCCTTGCATCACAGTGGGCTGACCGTCTTCATGATCGGTCTTGGTCCAGCGGGGATGATCCCGGCCCTCATTCACGCTTTCACTCAAGCGCTGGTTACATCAGGCCTCTTCGCCGCAACCGGGATCATCCATGGAACGTATAAGACAAGTAAATTCTCCGGCGTACAAAACATGCTGTCGGTGTTGCCGACGACGGCCGTGCTCATGATGATCCTCGCCGCTGCAGCGCTCGCGGTTCCATTCTCCGGATTCTTTACGAGTGAAGTGGTGGGATTGGGATACGGTCTGCAAGAAAATTTCTGGGTAACGCTGCTCGCACTTATCGCCGTCATCCTGGCAGCTGCTTGTCTACTGCGATTTGTGTTAACCATGCTCCTTCCATCAACTGAAGCGGCGCCGATCGCGCTTCAGCCCGGACAGTGGAAACTCTCCAATGCTGTTCTGGCATTGCACGTACTCATCATTTTCGCGCTCGGTGCGTATGTCTCCACACAAAGTGGTATCCGTGTGGTGATTACGGCTGTGCAGACGGTCGGGGGCCTTTAAAAAATCCTGTCGACGCCGACCAGGAAAAGCGGTAGTCTTTTCGTAGTATGTCGGACGTGCTTGAAGGATTGAACCAGGAACAACTTCAGGCGGTCACCCACGGTGAAGGGCCGTTGATGATTATCGCCGGGGCTGGAACAGGGAAGACCACAGTCATCACGAAACGCATCGCCTGGCTTATCGAGCAAGGGAAAGCGAAGCCGGAGAATATCCTTGCGTTGACGTTTACCGATAAAGCGGCGAATGAGATGGAGGAACGCGTAGACCGCTTACTTCCGCTGGGATACGTTGACCTTTCCATTTCTACGTTCCACGCATTTTGTGAACGCGTCCTGCGCGAACACGGCATCGAAATCGGTTTGCCACAAGACTTTGTGCTTGTCACCGATGTTGATGCCTGGCTTCTCATGCGAAAGCATCTGATGAGCTTTGGACTGGAGTATTACAAACCTCGAGGCAATCCCACACGATTCTTTAAAATGTTACTCAATCATTTTTCTCGTGCAAAAGACGAAGGAATTGATCCCGATCATTACATCGCGAACGTTGAGGATCTCATCGAAAAAGTGTCCGGTGGCGCTCCCGAAGCATTTTCCTCGATGCCAGAAGAAGAAAAGCTCGAACTCGTGAAGTACCGCGAAGTTGCTGGTGCCTACAAAACGTATCAAGAGCTCCTTCTCGCCGAGGGAGCACTCGATTTCGGCGATCTTCTTGCGTATACCGTCGAGCTTTTCGAGAAGCGTCCGAACGTTCTCAAGCTGTATCGCGATCGATTCTCGTACATCGTGGTCGACGAGTTTCAGGATACGAACAGCGTGCAGTATCGTCTCGTCAAAATGCTGGCGGCGCCGAGGAACAATCTCACGATCGTTGGTGACGACGATCAAGCAATCTACAAATTCCGTGGAGCTGCCCTGGCGAACATCCTGAAGTTTCGCGAGGATTATCCGGACACTGCCAAAATCGTTCTCGTTCACAACTACCGCAGTGGTCCCGCAATCCTCGATATTGCGTATTCCTCGATCGCTAATAACAATCCACATCGTCTCGAGGCATCCGAAGGGCTTTCGAAACGTCTCATCGCGAACACGCCTCACGCAGGATCCGTACAGCATATTCACGGTGCGACGCTCGAAGATGAGGTCGAGGTGACGATCGAAACGATCGCGAACCTTCGTGAAACGCATGGTGCGGCGTGGAGTGATTTCTGCATCCTTGTCCGAGGAAATGATCATGCCGATCCCTTCCTCGACGCCCTTGAACGAGGCGGAATTCCGTATCGGTTCCTTGCGTTATCAGGTTTGTACACGAAGCCAATCATCCTCGACGCCTTGGCATATCTTCGCGTCATCAATGTTCCGCACGATAGTCCGTCGATGTATCGTATTTTGTCCCATCCCCGTATCGGTCTTTCGCAGGCTGATCTTGCGGCACTCATGCTCTATGCGCGGCGCAAAGGCATGTCGCTTTTTGACCTCCTCACGTATGCGGATGCGGCAGGCATTAGCATGGAAGGACGAAATCGTATCATCGATCTCCTTCAGACCATTGCCAAACTTCGTGATCACGCAAAACGCTTACCGATCGTGGAACTGTTCGTCGCCATGATGAAAGGAACGGGATTACTCGCAGATTGCCAAGCGTTTTCCGAAATTGAACAACAAGAACTTTTCCGACAGCTTGATCGGTTCCTTGCTCGACTCAAACGGTTCTCGGTGACGAATGATGAGAGGACGCTTTCGCGATTCCTCGAGGAGTTTGATGCCGAACGTTCGGCGGGGGAGGACGGAAGCATTTCTCAGGATCCTGAAGAAGGACCGGATGTTGTCTCCGTGATGACAATCCACGGTTCAAAAGGACTCGAATTCCGATATGTGTTTGTGGTGAATGTTGTTGAGCAGCGTTTCCCATCCGTTGGGCGATCGAGCGCGATCAGCTTCCCACCAGGGATTGTCGACGTTGATGCTGCACTCGACGATCACATCGCCGAAGAGCGACGACTCTTTTACGTTGCGATGACACGAGCGAAGGAAGGGCTCTACTTTATGAGCGCCGATGATTACGGTGGTTCACGAAAGAAAAAGATGTCGCGTTTCCTCGCCGAGCTTGGGTTCGAACCAACCATTACGGTTCGTCGCAAAGATCAGATACGCGAAACACTTAATACGACTACTCCCTCGAAGCCCCGAGGAAATGCTGCGACCCATCTTCCTGACAAAATCAGCTTCTCACAGATTGCAGCATTTACGACGTGCCCACTGCAATACAAGTACGCGCACATCATCGGTGTACCGTCGTACGGTCGTCACCAGATGAGTTTCGGGAAATCCATGCATGATACGCTCCAGCGATTTATGGAACGTATCGTGGCAGCGAAAGCGGTTCGACAATCAACGCTTTTTGGAGGAGGAAGCGAGTCTGTCTCGCTTCCGACCATGAACGATTTAATGACGATGTATGACAATGGTTGGATCGACGAGTGGTATCCGAGCAGTGAGGTGCGGGACGAATACCGTGAGCGTGGTCGAGAAATCTTGAAGGAGTATTACCACAAGATCAGCGAGCAGCCCCCGTCTCCGAAATATCTCGAGAAAGGATTCACTCTCAAGATTGGAGACGTTCTTGTGAAAGGACGTATCGACCGCATTGATGACGTCGAGGGTGGAGTTGAAATCATCGACTACAAAACAGGATCGCCAAAGACGAAGCTCGAATGGGAAGATCGTCGTCAGCTCATCCTGTACGCCATTGCTGCCGAGGAAAGTTTTATGCCGCCGCTCGTCGTCAAAAAACTAACGTTCTATTACTTAGAATCGAACACTGCGGTGAGTTTTGAGCCAACGGATAAGGATCACGAAAAGCTGAAGGAACAGGTTCGTGAGACAATGGAGCAAATTCGCACGTCGTCGTTCGAGCATAAGGCCGGTCCGCACTGTCAGTATTGCGACTTTAAGGATATTTGCCCGTATGCGGCCTCGTAGACCATCACTCACCAAAATCAGCAACCTTCTGCAGGGCGCATTGGGGCGCCACGGGATTACGAAGCAGGTCACGGCGGCGATGGTGGTGCAGCGAGCAGAGGAAGTGCTTGCTGAGATGTTGGAGGGGACACCACTCGCCGATGATGTTCGTGTGACGAGCTATCACAATAACGAAATGCTTCTTGGGTGCGCGAATGCTCCAGCGTCATTCGATATGGAAGCGATGGTTCCTGAATTTTTAAAAAGAATGGCTGTGGAATGTCCGGAGGCGACTATTTCAAAAGTCATCGCTCGCGTTCACATTGAACGGAGCAACTATTAAGGTTGATGACGTCTGCGGTATACTCTTGCAGTATGACGCTTCGTCAGTATCTTGTTGCCTTGGCGCTAGGAACAGCCATTAGCATTTCTGCGTGGTGCATTGTGATGTTAGCCATCGATCCTGCTCACGCCGGAACGTTGGGTTTTGTAATTTTTTATGTGACGCTTGGCGCAGGTATCGCGGGACTATTTACGATCGTCGGCACGATTGTTCGTGCTCGAAAATACGCTGAAGATGCTGTTCAAGAGGTTGTGGCGAGATCGTTTCGTCAGGGACTCATGCTGTCCGGGCTCTTCTTGGCCTGCTTAGCCCTTCTTTCTCGTGGCCTCTTTTCGTTTGGAACGATGCTTTTATTGATTGTTTTAGTGGGATTAGTGGAATTTTTGATGCTTTCCCTAAAACGAGAAACCTAGATGTGGATATCCGAATGCCAAAGTAGGGAGATTCCTGGCAACATGGGCTCACATTGCCTATGTTTAATAAGTTTTTTGGTCGATTTTCGGAAGATATCGGCATCGACCTTGGCACGTCCAATACCCGCGTTTTTGTAAAAGAAAAAGGGATCGTCATGAACGAGCCTTCTATTGTGGCGATCAATACGCGTACGAATCACATCCTTGCGGTCGGAAAAGTTGCAAAGGATATGGTCGGGAAGACACCGCCACACATTCAAATCACCAAGCCATTAATGAAAGGTGTTATTTCCGATTTTGAAGTAACGGAAAAAATGTTGAAATACTTTATCGACAAAATTCATGATGACGGGTTCACCCTCGTCCCTCGGCCACGTATTGTGATGTCTGTACCAATGGAAATTACCGAAGTCGAACGTAAAGCTGTTGAGGATGCTGCGTTGGCCGCAGGTGCTCGCCAGGCACTTCTCGTGGAAGCACCACTTGCTGCCGCCCTCGGCGCCGGACTACCCATCGAGGATTCACTTGGCAACATGATCGTCGATATCGGCGGAGGGACGACGGAAATTGCCGTCATCTCGCTGTCCGGAATCGTCACTTGGAAATCTCTTACGGTTGCTGGCGACGAAATGACAAAAAACGTTTTGCAATATTCGCGTGACGTTTTCAATTTGTTACTTGGTGAACGTGTGGCGGAAGATGTAAAATGTCATATTGGAAGCAGCCTAGATACAGGCGAGGGGTTACGCATGACCATGCGAGGTCGTGACTTGATTACGGGTCTTCCGAAAGAAGTGACGGTAAACGATGGCCAAATTCGTGAAGCATTGGCTCGTTCCGTTCGCGCGATTATCGACAACATCAAGGCAACGATTGAACTGACGCCGCCGGAGCTCGTTGCTGATATCTACGAACGAGGAATAACACTGGTTGGTGCAGGATCGTTGCTGCGAGGATTAGAACGATCGATCTCGAAAGAAACCGATATCCCTGT
>JBBUEW010000010.1:0-1829 GCA_038078095.1 Patescibacteria group bacterium
CGGCGAACTCTCCTTATATGAGGCGGCGCAGTGGCTGGCGGCCCAGCCCGAAAACTTTACGGTCGCTGGCAACCTGGATGGTGGACCATCAACCGGTCTCTCTACCGCAGCCACGTCGTGGAACGTGGAAATTCGCTCCGCTGCTGTGCCGAATGTGCTCACTGCCCAGTAGTCTTGAAAATTTTTTATGGTTCGGTTTCCATTTTTCGACGCAGCGATCGGGCCATTCCAAAGAGCTCCATTGCTGTTTATCCACCGTGTTGTTTTCCGATTCGGGCTAGAATGTGGGTATATGGTTTTTGTTGAACGATCAGGCAAGGTGCCGATGGAAGATTCTTTTTCTTTTAGCAATGCCGACCAGGAACGGCTTCGTACATCACTTGGTGATTTAGCAAAGAAACCAAAAAGAGCGGAGCCAGTAGCAGAAAGTAAAGGTCAGAATCCTAAGGCTCTGGAGATGGTTGCAGGACCTGAACAGCTCGATCGAGGAGAAAATCCGAGTCTCCTTTTTCAAAAGAACGAATCCGTTTTTGCTCGTACGTTGAGACAGTTATTGGGCAAGGATCTTTCTGATAAAGAAATTGCCCGCGCGAAAGCATCAAGGAATGCAGCAGAGATGAGAGCCTTTCCAACAATGAAAAATGAAACAGACGTCGTCAATCACGCGATTGATGTCGCTAATCGTTTAGGGTGGAGTGATCCCAAGGGGTATAGGGAGTCTTCGTCTCAATCGCCGACGCTGTGACGATCGTCGTATGAGCGATATCGGGAGAGCGCTCAGGAAGTATGCGAGTAAAGAGCGAGCGACGATCAATCAGCGATTTTTTAAAACGGGAAAGGGACAATATGGTGAAGACGATCGCTTCCTCGGCGTAACGGTTCCGAACATCCGCGTTGTCGCAAAACAGTTTCGTGATGCTTCGATGTCGGAGATGAAAGATCTCCTCACCTCGGAGTGGCACGAAGATCGTCTGCTCGCGCTCATCATCTGGACGCTGCAGTTTTCGAAAGCGAATGAGCGAGGGAAGCGAGAAATCTTCAAGGCGTATCTTTCGTCGACAGCACAGATTAATAACTGGGATCTGGTGGACGTCAGCGCACCGAATATTGTTGGCGAATATTTGGTTGATCGTGATCGAAAAGTGTTGTTGCGCCTCGCACGATCGAAGAGTTTATGGGAGCGACGGGTTGCGATCGTTTCGACGTTTGCTTTTATTCGTCGTGGTGATGCGACGTCGACATTTACGATCGCTGACCTTGTGATGAGCGATCAACAAGACCTTATGCACAAGGCGACAGGATGGATGTTGCGGGAGGTTGGAAAGAAATGTGGGAAGGCGGTGCTCGTTAGCTATCTTCTTCCGCGATATAAAAGGATGCCGAGGACGATGTTGCGCTACGCCATTGAACATTTTCCATTGGTGGAGAGGAAACGTTGGCTTTTAGGAACGATGTGCTAGCATGGCCCCATATGACGAATGTCGCAAAAATTCTCTTGAGTATTGTGGTTGTGGTTGTTTTGACCGGTTTTGGATACGGGGCCTGGAAATTGATTCGTGAGATCGACTTCACTACGTCCCTCGACGGCGAGACGGGTTTCTTTGTGAGTGGTACCGATAGCGTGAACGGGGGAGTACGACTGCGAGAAGTGAAGGAGACTCGACACGAGGTTGTTGAAGGCACGGGAGGGTGTGATGTGAAAATGACGTACGCGCTTGTTGATGAGACGACGGGGATTTCCAACGAATCTCGTGAGCGCATGAACGATGACATTTTAGCGGGGATGATTGACTTCTTCCCGGCTGATAATCGGGTTCTTGATATTGCGG
>JBBUEW010000011.1:0-2802 GCA_038078095.1 Patescibacteria group bacterium
CCCTGCTCGGCCTACTGGGCACGATCAGCGGTCTGATCAAGTCGTTCGCCGCCAGATCAGCGATAGTTCGTGCCACTTTCAACACCCTGCCGTACGAACGCGCGGACATGTGGAGGCGATCGACAGCAGACTTTAAGAGGGCGAGGGCTTCTTTGCTAACGACACACCACTTTTTCATGTGTACTGCCTTCAGCTCAGCATTTGTGAGGATGTCGCTTTTACTATACCGATCCTGTGCGAGACACCGTGCGGCGGCAACACGTTCTCGAATGATCTTCGAGGACTCGGCGGGGGCAGTGTTCGTGAGTTCATCGAACGCGACGCGCGGAACTTCCACACGAAGATCGATACGATCAAGGAGCGGCCCGGATATTTTTTGTTGATACTTGAGGACGGTATTTGGTGTACAGACGCAGGCGGTGGTGGCATCGCTCACAAACCCGCATGGGCAGGGATTCATCGATGCGATAAGGATGAATCGTGCGGGAAAGGCGACGCTCCCTGATGCGCGCGAGACCGTGATGACTCCGTCTTCGAGTGGTTGGCGAAGGTTTTCGAGGACTGATCGTGAGAATTCGGGAAACTCATCAAGAAAAAGCACACCGCGATGGGCGAGGGATATTTCGCCGGGCCGTGGATTCGTTCCTCCGCCAACCAGCGCCGTTCCGCTGCTGGTGTGATGCGGTGCGCGGAACGGTCGTTGGGTAATACGAGCATTATCCTGCAGGAGTCCGACGACGGAATGAATAGCGGTGATGTCGAGCGATTCCTCGGTGGTGGGTGGTGGCAGAATGCCGGCGAAGGCGCGGGCAAGCATGGTCTTGCCACTTCCTGGTGGTCCGGAAAGGAGGACGTTGTGCCCGCCGGCTGCGGCAATTTCGAGGGCCCGCTTGGCCTGGGTTTGCCCGGCGATGAGCGCGAAGTCGTCGATCGATTCGTTAACGACGTGCTCTGACGATGTGGGTTGATGATTGTATGCGCGCCACTCCCCTTTTTCGATTTGTGTCACAAGGTCGATGAGCGAAGCAGCGCTATAGATTTGAATACCGTCGACGAGTTGCGCTTCGGCGACATTCGCTTCGGGAACAATCACGCCACGGAATCCCTGCTTCTTCGCCATGGCCGCAACAAGCAGCGTGCCGCGCGTTGGTCTGATCTCGCCATCAAGGCTTAGTTCGCCGAGCACCAGGAGATGATCGAGCGCGTTGCTAACCTGAAGAGATCCTTGCGCCGCGAGAAGTGCCAGAGCGATTGCGACGTCGTACGCCGGCCCTTGTTTACGAGTGTCGGCGGGCGCGAGGTTGACGATAATATTCGTGCGAGGGAACGGATAGCGCGAATTTTTTATTGCTGCTCGCACACGCTCGCGGGCTTCGGACACCGATGTGTCCGGCAAGCCAACGATATGAAATTTTGGTAACCCAGACGAAACATCTGCTTCAACGGTGACGGGGGTTGCGGATAAACCGAACAAGGCTGCGGAAAGCACGCGGAATGATGCCATACCAAGACGGGGAGTCTTGTATAAGATTGCGCAACGCGTGGGGATTGCGTTCAGTGTACATCACGATCGTGAATGAGCCCAACAAAATGAGAACGTCGGAAAGATTGATGGCTGATGTTCGAAAAAGAATGAGGTAATCTGTGGTGAATCCGTTGATAAGGCGATCAACAAGGTTATTGTTCGCACCGAGGATCACACTCAGTAATGCGAGACTGACGATCGGTATGGTTTTTCGCAGGCGTACTGCTCGCTCAACAAGAAGCGCGATGACGACGATGGTGAGGGGAGCGATGAACCAGAGGGGAATGGGAATATCGAACGCGATACCGGGATTGCGATGGAGGGCCAATGAAAGAATGGGATGAAGGGTCGCTGTTGATTCGTCGGGAAACGTATTGATCGCAATACATTTCAGCCACCCATCGAGGAGACTGACGACGATGATGAGGAATGCGAGAAGAAGGCGTTTCATAAACAAATACCGAGCAGATGCTCGGTATTTGATAGTACTACATTTCTTGGGTGAGGGTCTTTTTACAAGCGACGCAGGACGTGGATGTGGGACGGGCGCGGAGTCGTGCTTCGTCAATCGGTTGCTTGCAGTATTTGCAGACGCCGTATGTGCCAGCTTCAATTGCTTTGAGCGCACTTTCGACATCGCGCATAGCCGACGATAGCTCGTTTTCGAGTGAAAGGTTATCTCCGATTGAGGCCGCTTTGTCGGCGCTCTCGTCTTCTTTGTCGCCGAGAGTTGTGTAATCAGCATCAAAAGCCTCGCTGGCAGTGGCGGCATGAGGGGAAACGCGCGCGAGCTCTCCCTGCAACTTCTCGCGTTCGACGAGAAGCGCAGTTTCCATTTCTTTTAGAAAGTTCTTGTTCATAAGGTTCCATCAAGGTATCTCGTTCGATGCACGATAGAGAAAAAGAGCAAAAAAAGCAAGAGGACGTCCTTCGGGCAAAGCAGTGCAAAAGCAGAGATTTTATCCCGGGTGCGCCCTCTTGAGAATACAGCTATCGAAACTGTTTTCTTGTGGGGCATTGGGTTTCGTCGACCATGAGTGATCGAAGAAACACAACGCCACACGAAAACATGTGCAACATCTGATTCCATTCCTGACCTGCTCTACCGGCGCATGGGCTAGCATGGTTGCCAGATACATTCCTGTCGCACCATGGACGCCCAGATGCTTCAAACGCACGTACAGCAGTGAGGTGTCTCCCGAAGTATTTGTGGGGACTTCGGAAAACTTCCCCTAAGTCATAGTGATTGTAGAAAGAACGTACTCACAGTATAGAAC
>JBBUEW010000012.1:0-4267 GCA_038078095.1 Patescibacteria group bacterium
TCGTCATTGCGAGGAGGGTAATCCCGACGAAGCAATCTACTTGAGTGGATTGCTTCGGCAACGGCCAGCTCAGCCTCGCAATGACGGATGAACGAATGATACAAACGCAAAACGCAGCCCGTCCGGCTGCGTTTTGCTTTACGCGTAGTGTTGAAAACGTTTCTGAATCTTCCCTCGGAATGCAGGAGGAGAACACGGCGATAGAGTTTCCGCGCTCACGCTAGAACGAAAGGAGAAAGCGTTGTTGCACCGTGTGTGCAACATTCGTTCTACATGATTTTCTCGTACGCGGACAATGTCCGGTCTCATCCCGCAATCTCAGGGAAGAGCTTTCTTAGTTTATGCCAATTCGTACGACGACGCAACCCTGCAATGAAGAGGTAATTCACCTGCGGTATACTTTGTTCTGCATATGCCATTTGGCGTGAAGATTCTCATCGCAATCCTTGGCTTAGCCGGCGTTCTTATCGCTGGATCGGTGGTGTTATCAAAAATGACACCGTGCACCCCAACGTCAACGAGTTCCGCAAC
Organism: Patescibacteria group bacterium; assembly: GCA_038078095.1. Lineage (GTDB taxonomy): Bacteria > Patescibacteriota > Patescibacteriia > UBA9934 > UBA9934 > CAIKHN01. Next base: position 532 of record JBBUEW010000012.1, read on the forward strand.
AACATCGGCTGCAACGAGTGCAGCAACGGTCGCAGCCACATCGAGCGTCGCAACAGGCACAACACCTGCAGTCACGAGCACATCTACCACTTCCACCAATCCGTGCAATTCTTCGTCTTCACGGCGAGGTTTGCGAAGTATTTTTAACTCACGCAGTACAACGGGCGGCGGAACGGATAGTGGTAAATAAACATATAAACAATTAAATACTTCATATGGATCTCAATATCCTCTGGGTCGGAGTACTGGAATCGCTCATTTACAGCGCCATCGGTCTCGTCATCGCACTCGTCGCCTTCTTCATCATGGATCTGCTCACACCGGGTCACCTTGGAAAACAGCTCGCTAAAGATCAGAACATGGCACTCGCCATCGTTGTGGGAAGCGGAATTCTGGGCGTCTGCATCATCATCGCGTCTGCCATCCACGGCTAACACGGTATGGCAACCGAAATCTCGTCGCAGCGGAGGATCGCAGCGTTATTAGCGTCGACATTTCTGGTTGCGATGTGCGCACTGGCGTACGAGCTCCTCATGAGCAGTGTCTCGTCGTACTTTTTAGGAAACAGCATCACGCACTTTTCACTCACCATTGGTCTCTTTCTCTCGTTCATGGGCCTCGGCTCCTTCCTGTCGAAACGCATCGAGGATAATCTCCTCGATCGTTTTATTTTCATCGAGATTATCCTCAGCATCGTTGGAGGGTTTTCTACCCTCGCCCTCTACGCCGCTTTCACCTTTACGCCGTATTTTTATCTTGTCGTTTTTGCCTTCATCGGCCTCATCGGTACGCTGATCGGATTCGAAATTCCACTCATCACCCGCATCGTGGAACGCCACCAAAAACTTTCTCACGCCGTGGCACACGTCTTTACCGCCGATTATCTCGGCTCCCTTATTGCATCCGTTACCTTTGCCCTCGTCCTTCTTCCCTGGCTCGGCCTCATGCGATCAGCGTTCGCCATCGCCCTCATTAACATTGTTGCTGCAATCATCACCCTCATCGAATTCCGATCACAGGTCGCACACCCCAAACGCCTTGTTATCGGCAGCCTCATTGCAACAACACTCCTCATCGCTGGTGCCATCACGACGGCCCCGACTGTTTCGTTCTTCGAGCAAAGGCTCTACAAAGACGAAATTCTCTATTCCAAACAATCGGCATATCAGAATATCGTTCTTACAAAATTTCACGATGACGTTCGCCTCTTCCTCAACGGTAGCCTGCAATTCAGTAGCGTCGACGAATATCGGTATCACGAATCGCTCGTCCATATCCCGATGAGTTCTGCTGCCACACGCGAATCCGTTCTCATCCTTGGCGGTGGCGATGGTTTGGCGGCGCGTGAGGTTCTAAAGTACGACGACGTACAATCAATCACCCTCGTCGACCTCGATCCAGCGGTCACCGATCTCGCCAGCACTTACCCGCCCCTGACCAACCTCAATCAAGGATCGCTCACAAATACCAAAGTCACTGTGGTTAACGAAGATGCGCAGACATACTTAGAGCACAGTAGCGATCGATACTCAGTGATCCTCATCGATCTCCCAGATCCAAACGACATCACGCTCGGCAAACTCTATAGCGTCGAATTCTATTCTCTGGTTGCACAACACCTCGCCGAAGGAGGTATCGTCGTGACGCAAGCAACGTCCCCCTACTTCTCGAGATCGGCATACTGGTGCATTACAACAACGATGGAGGAGGTATTTGGCGACGCTGTTCCCTACACCGTCAATGTTCCGTCATTTGGACCATGGGGATTTGTTATGGCTTCAAATGCAAATATTCCACCTGCCTCCATCAGTGTTTCAACGAAATACCTAACTCCCGAGATCATTCCCGCCCTCTTTACATTCGACATTGACATGCAACGGGTGGAAACCGATATCAATACTCTCGACAACCAGTCACTCGTTCATCTTTACGACGAAGGCTGGCAGCAGTGGTACCAAAACTAACGTTTCGTCTCTTGAACATGAACGTTTTCAGGAGAAAAGAGCGCAGATACTCGATCGAACACTTGTCGAGCAACGCCGGATTGATCTTTGACAACATTACAAACAAAAACATCCAACGTCACCATCCGTTCATCAACCCAGGTGTGCACGGCAAGGTGTGATTCCGCCAAACAGACAACGAACGTATATCCACCGTTCGCAAAAACGTGCGAGGCCTCACTCACCCGAGTAAGGCCCGCGTCATCGATAATGGTCTTTGTGCTAGCCATCACCTCGTTGACCGAAGTGAGCGCGACAGGATCACAAGACATCAACTCACCAAAAACGTGCATTCCCTGCATAGAACTTCAAGGGATACGAGCCTTACGCGCACTCCAATCCGATCCAATCTATTCTTCACTCGGTGCCGCATCTTTGTCCGGGCCAGCAGATGCCTTAGCCACAAACCCTTCGCTCGCCAACGCGGCTGCGGTCGTCGCCTTTCTCATAATTTTCAACGTCTCGGGATGATCACGAAGGTATTGCTTCGCAACTTCTCGTCCAACACCAAGCTTTTCTTCACCAAAGAGGTAACTGTTCCCACGCTTATCAACTGAACCCACCTCAACACCAAGATCGAGCATGTCGCCGGCGATCGAGATGCCTTCGTTATACATGATGTCGAATTCACACGTGCGGAACGGTGGAGCGACCTTATTTTTTACGATCTTCACTTTTACGCGGTTCCCAACGATCTTTTCGCCTTGCTTAATTTGGGCGGCACGACGAATTTCCATGCGGACCGAGGAGTAGAACTTTAAGGCATTGCCTCCTGGCGTCGTTTCCGGATTGCCAAACATCACCCCAATCTTCATACGGATCTGATTGATAAAAATCACCACCGTTCCGGACTTGGCGACGATTGCCGTGAGCTTGCGGAGTGCCTGGCTCATTAAACGCGCCTGAAGACCCATGTGCGAGTCACCCATTTCTCCCTCGATTTCCGCCTTTGGTGTTAACGCTGCAACAGAGTCGATGACCACGACATCGATCGCACTCGATCGCACCAACGTTTCCACAATCTCCAGTGCTTGTTCACCCGTATCTGGCTGCGAAATGAAGAGCTCGTCGATATTCACCCCGATCTTTTTGGCATAATCAGGATCCATGGCGTGCTCAGCATCCACAAACGCCGCAATGCCTCCCATCTTTTGCACCTCGGCAATGATGTGCTGCGCTAACGTTGTTTTTCCAGACGATTCCGGACCGTAGATCTCAATGATACGTCCTCGAGGAACGCCGAGCGCACCGAGCGCGAGGTCGAGAGAAAGGCATCCCGTCGGAACTGCATCGACGTTCGTGGATTTTGCTTCACCCAAACGCATGATCGAACCGTCACCGAACCGTTGTTTAATTTGCCCAATCGCTGCCTGCGCAGCATTCAAGCGGGCATTCGTCTGCTCCTTTGCCATATGTTGTGTAAGAAATGATTCAGTATCAGTCCGTGTATATGGGGAGATGCGGAGCGCTCATTTATTTACGGCCAGTTTCGGTGCACGGGACGTCGACGACGCAGACGTACTGCGCCGTACGGCGAGGAGTCGACAGGGGCCCGTAAGCCGAAAATGGACTAAATAAATGGGCGCTCCTAAACACGAACATCTACCGAACACTCTACACTATTCTCTAAAGTAACTCACCTGAGATATCCCCTGTTGTTCCCCAGGGATTGCCGCATCGAAAACCACACGACGATACTCGGTCGCTTTTCGCGAATATCTCCGAGCACCTTC
>JBBUEW010000013.1:0-1608 GCA_038078095.1 Patescibacteria group bacterium
AATTGGTCGAATCGATCCCCAAGAAAAAGAAATAAAACAAAAGATCCCTCGCACTCCGTCATCCCGACGGAAGGAGGGATCTTTTGATGTGAGTCTTAAATCGAGTTGCTGTCCAAGTGGATTGCTGGGCCCATGGTGGACGTCAGCGTTGCCGACTTGATGTAGATACCTTTCGATGACGCTGGCTTCACTTTGCGGATGGCATCGATGGCAACCTTGAGGTTCCCAAGAAGATTGTCTGCGCTGAACGATACTTTGCCAACGATCATGTGGACGTTGGCAGTGTTGTCGTTCTTAAAGGAAATCTTTCCGCCCTTTTGTTCTTCGATCATCTTGGCGATGTTGGGGCCAACGGTGTCGGTCTTTGGGTTTGGCATCAAACCGCGAGGTCCAAGAATTTTGGCGGCCTTGGCGAGCTTTGGCATCATGCTTGGCACGGCTACTGCAACGTCGAAGTCGATCTTTCCAGTGCGAGCAATTTCGTCGATGGTTTCTTCCGTGGCAATGAGGTCAGCACCCGCAGCTTTAGCAGCTGCTTCGTTGTTTGCATCCACGAAAGCGGCGACGCGTTTCGTCTTGCCGGTGCCGTGTGGCAACGTGACGGTTCCACGGATCTGCTGATCGCCTTGCTTTGGATCAACGCCGAGCGAGAAGTGTAATTCAACCGTTTCATCGAACTTTGCCTTGGCAGTTTCCTTGAGAAGCTTCACGGCGTCGGTGACGGCGTAGAGTTTCTTTTTGTCGATCATCTGCTTGGCGGTGGTGAAGCGTTTGCCGGTCATAGAATGGTGGTGGTGATAGCGGTCGTTGAACGACCTCCCACAATGTTAGTATTTAAGCTTTGTTTTCTCCCTTCCAATCGCGATAGACGATGCGGAAGTGGATGGCGAACAGCGGCAAGGAGACGATGATGAGCGCTAGGTTGCGCACGGCAGCTTCTGCTTTTTGCTGTTTGTAGTTTTGCAGGCTCATCGCGTTGCGCGATTCGCACTGCGATTTGAGTTCGGCTTCGGTGTACGTTCGAGTGACACCGTCCGCCATCTTGATTGGTTCGTTGTATGGAGCGCCGTATGCACCGGTTGGAGCATTACAGTTTTCCAAGTAGCTTGGAACGTCAGCGGACGTAATGATGTACGTCTTGAGTCCGATGCTCAGGAAATCGATCGCACCGAACATGAGCGTGAACAAGGTGACGGCACTGACGACGCCGAAGTAGATTCGGAGCACGAGTGAACTACCCTTGGTCATACGGGTTGGTTAAGGCGGTTAATCGGTGGATTACCACCTTGGTTAAATTGGTTATGTGATTTTCATCATAACACTTTAATCAGCTTAACCATTTTAACCTTTATTCAACCACGTCGACGCCCATCTGACGGCATGTTCCGGCGATAATTTTCATTGCAGCCTCGATATCCTTCGTGTTCAAGTCGGGGAGTTTCTTTTCCGCAACCTGACGAAGCTGGGCCTTGGTGATCTTGCCGACCTTTTCGGTGAGTGGCTTGCCTGAACCGCTTTCAATACCGATCGCCTTCTTGATGAGGTCCGATGCTGGAGCCGTCTTCAGGATGAAGCTGAACGAGCGATCTTCGTAAATGGTGATGATCG
>JBBUEW010000014.1:0-5433 GCA_038078095.1 Patescibacteria group bacterium
GACCTCCCCTAGCCCCTCCTTAGTAAGGAGGGGGAACTTCATCTGAAACTGATTCATTGCAACCCGATCCTCGTCGCGTTTCAGAGGTAGCCTCCGCGACCCTCCCCCTTACCAAGGGGGAGCTGGAGGGGGTCTCTGTTCCTCGTCATTATGACCCGCATTTTCAATCCCCAATGGAGTCTTGATCGTCGACGTCAACTTCGCCGAGACATGACTGGACCAGAACGAATTCTTTGGAATGCTCTTCGCGCAGGACAAATTGGTGCAAAATTTCGTCGACAAGTTGGTATCAGTGGCTACATCGCAGATTTTTACTGTCCTAAAGCGAGACTTGTTATCGAGGTTGATGGCGATTCGCATTTTGAAGAGGCGGCTCGCGCGTACGATGCGGAAAGAGATGCTTTTATGGCTGCCCTTGGATTGCGCGTTTTGAAAATCACGAATGAAGAGGTAACAAAAAATATCGATGGTGTTCTTGAACGTATTACGGAAAGTATTTCTTAAACGTGCAACGCCACCCCGTTCCGGGTGGCGTGCGTGGATGATGGGGCGGTTGTTCACCTCATCGTGGTGATGGTGATGCTGCCGTCACCGATTGTGAGCGTGTTGCGGGAAGGTCGGGTAGCGCCGACGATGGGCATGACCATGTCCCCGGCGGCGGAGTGCCATGTTCCTTTCTCCAGAACCGAAGCTCCCCTGAGCTTCACTTGCAGACGAAGCTCGTCGTCCGCGTCGCTTTCCCCCGGCGGTAATGCGTTCGCCCGACAGATCAGAACGACGCTCAGTACCCCTCGGTACTGTTTCCCGTCTCGCGTGATGTCGGCCTGGGACCCGGGGTCGCAGACCGCCATGAACTCCATGACTACTTCTCTTGCCGTTGCAGTACTCATTGCTTGATCGAGCCTCCCACAAGAGATTAGCCTGATCGGAGCAATCAAACAAGAAACCTCTCCAAACGCGCAACGCCACCTACACCCTTGCGGGGAGGTGGCGTTCGTGGCGTTGGTCGTGACGTGTCGTTCTGCCGCTCGGCTAGGCGGCCGCCGCGAACCGTTCCTGTTCCTTCTGGGAGAGGGGGCTGCACAGGTGGTGCAGCGGCCGGAGCTTGCGGGCGAAGGCGATGATCTTGAACGCCTCCGTTCCGCGCTCGCCTCCGCGCTCGCCGATCAGGGCCGGCAGGGCCAGCCGGGCGGCACGGCGGACGGCACGCTCCGGGTAGCCGTCGCGGATCATCGGAAGCAGACTCGGTTCCGTGACTGCCAGGATGAGCATGTCGCGCAGCGCCGCGGTTCGCGCCCCTCCGGTGGAGGAGCTGACGACCTCATCGCACAGGTTGAGCAGCGCCTCGCGGTCGCTCTCGACGGTGCTCAGGTTGTACAGCTTCGTGATCCGTTCGAGCGCTACGGTGATGTGCACCCCCTGGTGGTGTTCGCGACGGGCGGCCCAGAGGAGGATGATGACCACCCCCAGGGTGAAGGCGATGAGCGGTCCGAGGACCACCCAGACCGGGTTGATGTTGACGAAGTTGAGGAGCGGTTCGAGTGACAAGTTCAGGTTCTGCACGGTGTGACCTCCATGGTGACCGTGCGCGAACACTAGCCGATTTCTGGCTTTTCGTCAATGTTTTCATGACGTACAGGCCAGAATGCGCGGGATTGGTTCGAGGTTGTTTTTCTAGCTTCCGTCAACGTTCTTGGCTTGTGAAAAACCGTCGCTTCGGGCACAATCTGTCCATTCTATGGCCTCCCTACTCTCTGTCATTTTTGGTGATCCGAACGCGAAAGTTATTAAAAACTTTGGGAAAGACGTGGCAAAAATTGCCGGTTTTGAGGCGGGATTGCAGGCACTTTCGGCGGAGGAGTTGAAGGGGAAGACACAGGTTTTTCGTGAACGATTAGCAAAAGATGAAAGTCTTGATGAGATGACGCACGAAGCGTTTGCCGTCGTTCGCGAGGCGAGTAAACGTGTACTTGGACAACGTCATTTCGACGTTCAGATGATGGGTGGTTTGGCACTTCATAAAGGGAGTATCGCCGAAATGCGGACGGGTGAAGGAAAGACGTTGACTGCGACCGCACCGACGTATCTGAATGCGCTGACGGGAAAGGGTGTGCACGTGGTGACGGTGAACGATTACCTCGCTAAACGTGACGCCGTGTGGATGGGAAAGGTATTTGCGGCCCTTGGGTTAACCGTGGGTTGTATCCAGCACGAGAGCGGATACGTGTATGACGCGGAGTACAAGGTTGAGGTGCCAGAGGGCGAGGAGACGACTGCATCGTTTCATGTAGCCTCTGATTCGCTCCGACCCGTGTCGCGCAAAGATGCATATGCTGCAGACATCACCTACGGCACGAACAATGAATTCGGTTTTGATTACTTGCGCGACAACATGGCACCGAGTATCGAGGAGGTGGTGCAGCGTCCACTGCATTACGCCATTGTTGACGAAGTTGACTCTATTTTGATCGACGAAGCCCGCACGCCGCTCATCATCAGCGCGCCTGCGCAAGAATCGGCAGATTTGTATTACCGTTTTGCCGACGTCATTAAGCACTGCGTGGTGAATGTTGACTTTAACGTCGACGAAAAAATGCGCGTCGCCACGTTTAGTGAGGCCGGTTTACAGAAGCTGGAGCAATTGCTCGGCGTGAAGAATTTGTACGAAGAAGGATTGGCGATGGTGCATCATGCCGAACAGTCGCTGAAGGCGCATGCGCTCTTTAAGCTCGATCGTGATTACGTCGTCCGCAATGGCGAGGTATTGATCGTTGACGAGTTTACTGGTCGTATTATGGAAGGTCGTCGCTATTCGGAAGGTTTGCACCAAGCGATCGAGGCGAAGGAAGGTGTGAAGATTCAACGCGAGAGCAAAACGCTCGCGACGATTACGTTCCAGAACTATTTTCGCATGTACGAAAAGCTGTCCGGCATGACCGGAACGGCGAGTACCGAGGCCGAGGAGTTTGCGAAGATTTATAAGCTTGATGTGGTGACGGTGCCGACGAACCACGAAGCGAAGCGTACAGACTTTCCCGATCGCATTTACAAAAACGAAAATGGAAAGTGGCTTGCGGTTGTTGAAGAGGTGAAGCGTCTACACGAGAAAGGACAGCCGGTTCTCATTGGTACGGTGTCTATTGATAAGAATGAAGGATTATCACGCTACTTGCAGTTGGCGGGGATTCCCCACAACACGTTGAACGCCAAGAACCATGAACGCGAAGGTGAAATCATCGCGCAGGCTGGTCGCCGGGGTGCGGTCACGCTTGCCACGAACATGGCGGGTCGTGGTGTCGACATTTTACTTGGTGGAAATCCGATCGATCCGGCGATGGCGGCCGAAGTGAAGTCATTGGGTGGTCTGCATGTCATTGGAACGGAACGTCACGAGTCACGTCGCATCGACAACCAGCTTCGTGGTCGTGCCGGACGTCAGGGCGATCTTGGAAGCACACAGTTCTTTGTTTCCCTCGACGACGACTTGATGCGCATTTTCGGATCCGATCGCGTGAAGGGCATGATGGATCGGTTGGGTATCGACGATGCAACGCCGATCGAAAGTAAAATGGTGACGCGATCGCTTGAGAAAGCGCAGCAGCGCGTGGAAGGCCACCACTTTGATACTCGTAAGCACGTTTTGGAATACGACGACGTGTTGAACAAGCACCGTACGGCCGTCTATGCCGAACGTCGCGAAGTAATGGGCAGTGCTGAACAAGCGCATGAGTTGGTGATGTCGACATTGGAAAAAGAAGTCGAACGTGTGGTGTTTTTCCACACAAGCAAAGCGGACAGTGATGTGCCGGCAGATTTTGTGGAAGGATCCGAGCAACACGATTGGGATCCAAAGGAGATCGTGGAAAGTTTGAGCACGATGGTGAAGCTTGGTGATGAGGAGAAGAACGCGATTGGGAACGAGTTGAAGGAACTGTCGAAGGATAAGGAAAAAATGGCGCATCAACGCACCGCGGTCATCACGATCGTTATGTCGACGATGAAGCGTTTGTACGACGATGCCGTTGCCAAGTTTGGTGAGGCGAAGCGTTTGATGAATATCGAGCGTTCCGTGTTGTTACGCGCAACCGATGCCATGTGGATGCAACACCTGGATGACATGACGTATCTTCGTCGCACGATCGGCTTGCAAGGCTATGCGCAGCGCGATCCACTCGTGGAATACAAGCGTGAGGCCTATCGTCTTTATACCACCATGCGTGCCGAAATCGGCCGCGAAGTTTCATACAACCTCTTCAAAATCATTGACCAGTCCCTTGCGACCAAATCAATCCTCGAAGCCGCGCCACAACTCATCCGTCAAGCTGCTGCATTTTTATCAGCCCAAGGAACCGACGCGACAACCGTGGTGAATATGCCTGCGACGAAGAGTGAGGGCAAAGGGCAAGGGGCAGAGGTGGTCGCTCCGGACTCTGTCATCCCGACGAAAGGAGGGATCTCTGGCGAGAAGAAACCTCGTCCCAACGAGCCATGTTTTTGTGGGAGTGGGAGGAAATATAAGAAATGTCACGGGACTTAGAGATGTATGTCTGTATTTTCAGAGTCGGTTTCGGTAACTCAAGCAATCGCATATCTCAGTACTTTTGTTGGTGGAGGACTTGGAGGAACCGTATTGAATCATTTTCTTGAAAAGGGAAAATATCGAGATGAGAAATTGTTCGAAAGACGTTGTGAAGTTTATAAGGCGTTATTAGATCGACTTCGTCATGCGCCTCGGGAAGACGCTGCTTTTGAATCTGCAACAATTGTGTACATTACTGAAGCGTTGTTACTTGTGACATTTCCAGAAGCGAAGGACATCCTGAGGAAAACTGCTGCTGAGCTTAGGGCGAGAAGGTATTGGAACAGCAGCTCGAGGATCAAGCCACGCGATATCCGTCGGCTTGAAGAGCTTATGCAACAGGAGATGGGGATCCGAGTCCCATTTTGGAGGAGACTGAGCTTCCACCTTTCTGGAGCGAGGTACAAGAACGTTCGAGGTAACGACAGCTGTCCATGTGGAGGTGGGAAGAAATATAAGAAGTGTCATGGAGCCTAAATTTGAAATCAAGGATTGCGGAGAGCGTGGTAAGGGATTGTTTCTTACTGTTTCTTTTCGGCGTGGGGAAGAGGTGTATCGGTATGAGCCAAGAATAGTGCAAGAAGAAGAGCTTGCGTCGTTGACGCCCGATGAGCGAACCCACCTCGACGTTATTTCTTCCGGAGTGTACGCGTTGATCGGTGAACCGTTTTGTTATGTAAATCACTCGTGTGAGCCCAACATCGTCGAGAAGGATCGTGTTGGATATGCAGCGCGGGATATTAGTGTTGGTGAAGAGATCACAATTGATTATTCCGTCGACAGTTTCTTTGATGAGACAATGCGATGCTTTTGTGGATCACAAAAGTGTCGGGGTATGATCGAGGGAAAGAAAT
>JBBUEW010000015.1:0-7172 GCA_038078095.1 Patescibacteria group bacterium
CAGGATCGTGGACGTTCTCCACGCTTGGTTGGCCAGAGAAGACAAAAGACCTCGAGACATTTCACCCAACGAGCTGGATTCAGATGGGATATGAAATTCTTTATTTGTGGTTGATGCGCATGATTCTCATGAGTGCATATACGCTCGAGGAGATTCCGTTTAAAGATGCCTACATTCACGGATTGTTGCGCGATAAAGACGGAAAGAAGTTCTCAAAATCTTCCGGCAGCAATATCGATCCACTCGAAGTGATCAAAGAATACGGTTGTGATGCGCTTCGTGTGAGTGTGCTTTCCGGTATCACGCCGGGAAACGACTCGCGTTTTTATGCCGAGAAAGTTGAAGCTTCACGCAACCTCGTGAATAAATTGTGGAACATCTCACGATTCACCTTTACGAATGCTGGGGGAGCTCGTCACGTCGAATCCGTTACTCCGAAGACATTGGCTGATCGCTGGATTCTGGCTCGCCTTAGTGAGACGGCAAAGAAGGTAGGAATGCTTATCGATCGGTACGACTTCTCGTTAGCCATCGAAACACTGCGTGATTTCACTTGGACCGATTTGGCTGACTGGTATCTGGAGATCGCGAAGGTAGAAAAAGAGAAAAATGACATCCTCCTCTATATCCTCGAGCGTTTGCTCGTGCTTTGGCATCCATTTACGCCGTTTGTTACCGAGGAGATCTACAAGAATTTCGATGCAGGAATGTGCATCGTCGCCAAATGGCCGACGGTTGAACACGAATTGTCGTCAGTCGATCAGTCGACGGTCGCTGCTATGCAGGAAACGATCGTGGCAATTCGCAATGTCCGTGCGCAATACAAGGTGGAACCAAAGAAATTGGTGGATGTTGCCGTCATCGAGGAGACTGTTGCCTGGAAAGAAACCAAAGATGCCATCATGAGTTTGGCTCGGGTAGGGAACGTCACGTTTGGTGGATCGTTGCCAAATGCGGCCAGTGTTATTGCGGGAGGAACGACGATTGCGGTCGATCTTGCAGGACTCGTTGATCTCGATAAGGAGCGTACTCGGCTCGAGAAAGAGATCGCAGATGCTGAAAAGTTTCTCGGTGTACAAAACGCCAAGCTCGCCAATGCCGATTTTGTAGCTCGTGCACCAGAGAAGGTGATCACGCTGGAACGTCAAAAGCTCGCCGACACGCAAGAGAAATTGAACGCGCTGCGCAAAGAGTTTGCGGCGCTTGTGTCATAATTGATTTGTATGAGCGTTTTTGAAAAAGTTCTGCCGGTCAAGCCAGTGCTTGATGCGGCCAAGATTGACCGTTTGTTAACGCGTGGCGTTGATACGGTGTATCCGACGAAAGAAAAGATGCGCGAAGCGCTCATGAGCGGAGAGCGTTTGCGTTTTTACGTGGGTTTTGATCCGACGGCGCCATTTCTGCACATCGGCCATGCGCTGCAGCTGCGCAAACTTCGTGAACTTCAAGAGCTTGGGCATGAGGTGATCTGGTTGTTGGGATCGTTTACGGCCATGATCGGTGATCCGACGGATAAGCTCGCGGCCCGTAAACAGCTCACGCGCAAAGACGTGCTGGAAAATGCCAAGACATACAAAAAGCAGGCGTCAAAAATCTTACGGTTCAAGGGCGAGAATGCCGTGAAACTGATGTTTAACGACAAGTGGCTCGCCAAAATGTCGTTTGAAGACGTCATTGCGCTGTCGAGTCATTTTACGGTGCAGCAGATGATGGAGCGCGACATGTTTGAGAAGCGTCTGGAAGAGCAGAAACCCATTTACCTTCACGAATTCCTGTACCCGCTCATGCAAGGATACGATTCGGTGGCGATGGATGTTGATGGTGAGCTCGGCGGATCGGATCAAACGTTCAACATGCTTGCGGGCCGTATTTTGCTCCGCGAAATGAAGCAGAAAGAGAAGTTCGTGATCGCCCTTTCGTTGTTAACGAATAACGAAGGGAAGAAGATGAGTAAGAGCGAAGGCGGGTTCATCGCACTCACCGATGTGCCGGAAGAAATGTTCGGAAAGATTATGGCCATGGACGATTCAATGATCGTGCCGTACTTCACATTGGCAACGGATGTTTCGGATGATGAAATCGAGGTCATTAAAAAAGCATTAGCTGATGGAATGAATCCTCGTGACGTCAAAATGCGACTCGCCGAGATGGTGACAGCGACGTATCACAGCGCTACAAAGGCAAAAGCGGCGAAGAAGCACTTTGTTCAGGTGTTTACGCAGCGCGAGATGCCAGATGAGATTCCGACATTCTCCCCCACATCATCTGTAATGACTGTTGTTGACGTGATGGTGGCAACGAATTTGGCGCCGTCAAAAGGGGAGGCGCGTCGTCTTATCGAACAAGGCGGTGTGAAACTTGGCGGGGAAGTCGTGACCGATGCGATGTTGTCTGTCTACCCGCGGACCGACGAAGTGATTATGCAAAAGGGAAAACGGTTCTTTGTGAAACTTCTTCCATAATATGTACGCCAGACTCGTTGCCAAAAAAGAAGCATTTGCCGCGCTCCGCTGCGCCATTGGCAAGAAGTTCACACTGACGGCGGATATGTTGGTGCTGCCACCGAAGCCCGAGATGGGAGACTTTTCGTTCCCTTGTTTTACCCTCGCCAAGGGCATGGGCCGCAACCCGGCCGAAATCGCCACCGAGCTTGCGGCCAAAATCGGACCAACGCCGTTGTTGCGCAAAATCGTGGCCACCGGCCCGTACGTGAATTTTTCGGTGGATCCGGTCGCATACGGTAACCGGGTGCTCGCCGACGTCCTGAAGATGAAAAAACGCTACGGACGAGGAACGACCGGGAAGGGGAAACGTGTTCTTGTGGAATACGCTCAACCGAATACGCATAAAGAATTCCACGTCGGTCATCTTCGGAATGCCATTTACGGCCAAGCGATCGTGAATCTCACATCCGCAAACGGATACGAAACGATTGCAGCAGCGTACATCGGTGACGTTGGGGCGCACGTCGCGAAGGCGATTTGGGGATTTACAAAGTTCTTCAGCGGTCAAAGTCCTTCCAAGGAAGATCGAACCAAAGTACTTGGCGATGCCTATACGAAAGCGACGCAATTCGTTGACGAGAATCCAGATGCAAAACAAGAAATTTCCGACATTCAACGAAAGCTCGAAGCGGAAGAACAGCCGTGGTTTGGATTGTGGCGGGAAACTCGCGAGTGGAGTTTGGAAGATTTCCGGAAGATTTTCATCGAGCTCGGAGTGAAGCCTAGTGTTTGGTATTTTGAAAGTGAAGTAGAGAAGCCCGGAAAGGAGCTGGTGAACACCATGTTGGTTCAGGGTATCGCGCGAAAGAGTGAAGGTGCGACGATCGTTGATCTCGTCGATGAAGATTTGGGCGTGTTTCTCGTGCTCAAGACAGACGGATCTTCCTTATATGCCACCAAAGATCTCGCTCTGGCACTGCAGAAGGACCGAGATTATGCCCCAGATCGTCAGATTTTCGTGATTGATGTTCGTCAGTCGTTGTACATGAAACAGTTGTTTGCAACATTGAAGCGCATGGAGTTTCATCGGGAACTCCTTCACTTGGGATACGAGATGGTGACGCTGCCGGATGGCGCGATGTCGTCACGAAAGGGAAATATCATCCGATATACCGATCTCCGTGATGCAATGCTGACGGCGCTGATGGATTCTACGAAACTTCGTCATCCTGATTGGAAAGAAAAGAAAATTCGTTCGAACGCGCTGACACTGACCTTGGCGGCCATGAAATTCATGATGTTGCGCCAAGATCCGGGCAAGGTTTTGGTCTTCGACATGGAAGAAGCGATGTCGACGGAAGGGTTTTCTGGTCCGTACATCCTGTACTCCATCGCACGCATTCAAAGCTTGATGGCAAAAACGTCACTCGTCGCAAAGCCGGATGCCGGTCTTCTGCTTCATCCGTTGGAAATCGCGATCCTGAGGATTCTCGCTCACTATCCTGACGTTGTTCTTCAGGCTGGCATCGAAGCTCGTCCGTCGGTGATTGCGCAATACGCATTTGATCTTGCCCAGGCATTTTCTCACTATTACGCGGAAGTTCGCATCCTCGACGGAGCCGATGATGCCACGATCGGCGCGCGGTTAGCGCTCGCAGGCGCTGTCGAACAGACGCTCCGCAATGCGATGGATATCCTCAATATCGATGTAGTCAAAGCGATGTAATTCGTGGTACCTAGGAGGCAGAGTAAGTAATTTAAGTTGGACTTTATGGCAAAAGTTGCAGGAGCGGAAACCATCATTGCCCACGGTGTGCGTTTGGATGGTGATTTGGTGGCAGAAGGGGATTTGGTGATCGAGGGAGAGATTCATGGAACCGTCAAAACCAACGGTGATCTACGTATTGGCGATCAGGCCATGGTGGAAGCAGATATTGAAGCTGGCAATGCGGTGATTAGCGGAACGGTCCGTGGAAATATTAATGTTCGTGGAAAGCTTGAGCTTTTCCCATCGTCGCAGATGACCGGCGACGTTGTGACGGAGGTATTGGCAGTCGGACCGGGTGCTCGCGTGAATGGTTCGGTGAGTATGGGTGGTGAGGCGACCAAGGGGAAAAAGCGCACCGAGGCAGATGAATCTTAGCGTGTGTATTGCTACGTCTACGATGAAGCGCTGCAGGACCGTCGATACGAACGGGAATTGGCACAAATAGAGACGCGTCTGACAGACTTGGGAATCGCCGGCAAGATCGCACGTCTTGCACTCTTTCGCGATCCCATCGAGCTTATTCGGGACGAGATTCGGGCGGGTGTAACGACGATTGTGGCCGTAGGCAACGATCTAACGCTTCGTCGGGTGATCGACGCGGTGGGTGATCGAAAAACCGTGGTCGCGCTTCTCCCCATCGGTCCGCAGGGCGGAATGACTGCGCTTTTAGGAATGCCGAGCGGGGTGGCGGCCTGCGACGTGTTAAGTGCACGTATTGTGGAGGAACTCGATGTGGGGGAGGTGAACGGAAAGCGTTTTGTACAATCAGTACACATTGAGGGAACGGACTTTGTTGTGCATTTTGGGAAGCAGTACACCCTCACGCCACAGCGGAAGGCTACACTCGAAATGCGGAACTTTGCCGAACCGGACGATGCGGGAATCCAAAGCCCCGTCGACGGTCGATTGTCGTGCATTATTCGTCTCCCAAAATTTTCCTTATTTAAAGGCAAAGCCAACGTTGGGGTGGTGCCATTTGAAGAGGTGTTTGTGGCCTGTGAAAAAAACGTCACCGCCCTGGTGGACGGTGATCGTTTGGAAGGAAAAGATTTTGTGTTCAGAGTTATTCCTCGGGCGTTGCGACTGGTAACGGGGAAGACGCGGAAGTTTTAATCTTCCACACGTAGATCATCGAGACGATAAAGAGAATCGTCGAGGTGAACGCGGAAAGTATGCAGTACTGACAGATCGCTTTGATGACGAAAAGTTGAACGTAGACGAACCAGGCCGAGAAGAGGAATCCTGCTGTTGTTGCGACAGCGACCCACTTGAGGAGATCGCGCCGACCAAACTCGAGGAGGGCGTAGGTGCCCAGAAGGACAGCGACGTAATACAGCGCGCCCAGAAGGGCGACGGGAATGCCGAGGATCTCTGAGTACACGCTATTCGTCACGACTTCGCAGCCGTGCGTGATGCTGCATGGCAAACTAAAGCTCGTGAAATGCTCGATGGTGAGGTAGACCGCATCGAGAAATCCCAGGAAGGCAATCGCGAGAACGGTAGTGGGGTACCAGCGAGACGGAGTGGCCATATCTTACTCGACGGTCACCGAGGCATCGGTTGTCGTCGTTGGAGCCGTCGAGTTTAATGCGGCGTCGATAACTGCTTTGAATGGATCAAGGCCTTGAGGGTTTTCAATTTTGAATCCGTTCAAGAAGAATGTTGGCGTGCTTGCGACATTCGTACGTGTTCCCCCGAGAACGTCCTCACGGATCGAATCTTTTACACCATCACTCGTCAGATCGGTCGTGAATCGCGCGACATCGAGCTTTAATGCGTCGGCATAGGCGATGAATGTGTTCGTGGGGTCTGCCTCAGCGCTCCATGTTTTTTGATTGCCAAAGAGGAGATCGTGCATGGCGAAGAACTGGCCTTGGAGTCCGGCAGCTTCCGCAGCCTGTGCGGCAAGTTGAGCATGCGGATGGATTTGGGCAAGAGGGTAGTTGCGGTAGACAATCTTGAGCTTGTCGCCGTATGCCTGTTCAAGTGCAGTCATGACTGGGAAGTAGGATGCGCAGGCTGGGCATTGAAAATCGCTGTACTCCACCAACACGACACTGGCATCCTTCCCGCCCTGGAACCAGTCACTGTCACTCGCCGGGATCACGAGTTCTTGAGGATCACCGACGTGATCTTGTGTGTAGCCGATCCACGCCATGCCGGCGACGATGAGAACGATAGCAAGGAGAACTCCTCCAAAGCGAGCAAGACTCGCCGAAAGTGCACGATTTGAATGGGTCATAGATAGCGTTTAGGGTAACAGAATGCCACCCAAAGCAAAAGACACTCTCCAGATCGCACGGTACTCAAGAGCTTGGGGCCACGGACCACGTCTGAATATCACGCCAACGAGGCGCCACGTCCTCGGACGCGACTGTTCTTTTTTACAAACTGCTGTTTTTATTGCACGTATTGCCGGAACATAGATACCCCTCAGGACATACACGGCTATCCGCACAGCTACAGTAAGGCACACACTCTTCTTTGAGGCATGTTCCACGACATGAGCAAGAATTCCATTCTGCGCCGCCTGCCTCACAACTTTGTTTCGTGAGTACTGCATCCTGTGCTGATGGTTCAACATTCTTTGTTTCTTGATACTTGAAAACATACCAAAAGGTAATGGCACATAGAACCATAATACCTACGCCCAGCGCGAAAATTTTTGTACGAGAAAATTGCATAGTATCTATCGCTATATAAGTTTCCCTAATGGAAGAAGCTTCATTTTCGTATTTCATCTTACTATACCATCACGCAAGCGCTTGACTTCCCCTTGCAAGCCACCTGAGTTAAGGGCAGCAAAGGCGAGATCGTTCGCTAATAAAGTGGCAACAAATGGGGATTATTTTTGATAACACAAAGACCTCGCGTGAGGCGAGGCCTTTGTGTTGGTACGAGCCCTTCGGATTTCGAAGAGGTCCATTATGGTGCGCGGAAGAGGACTCGAACCTCCACGA
>JBBUEW010000016.1:0-11036 GCA_038078095.1 Patescibacteria group bacterium
CGCCAGTGAGGGTAAGCGAAGCGCACCCGAACGACAGTCTATCGGGTAAGCGAGCCCCCGGAGAGGTGACCGAGTGGTTTAAGGTAACGGTCTTGAAAACCGTCGAGGTGAAAGCCTCCGCGAGTTCGAATCTCGCCCTCTCCGCCAGGACAATTTCTTATCGTGCGACGCACTTACCGATGTAGGTGAGGTGACCGATAAGGATGTGTCCAATGATAAAAACGGCAGTGATGCCGTTTTTATCTTGTGCTACTTTTTGCTACTCACCTTCTCTCAATAATACGTCGTGCCTCCAATTCCTCAGAAGGTCGTATGTCGATGTGTGACAAGCCTCGAGCCGCAAGTTCAAGCTTTACTTCCTCGATCCGCGCTTCTGGCACAAGTACTGCACTCGCCTCCGACAGTGGTACGCCTCCTGGCTTGAACGATCGCTTTTCAAAAAACTTTTGCAAACCAACCGTCCCACGATCTTCCATTCCGATTGCACCACTCTTCGTCTTGTCGTAAACGAGTGTGACACCGTAGTCACCCCTACCTTTTGGAACAAAGTATTTGCTGACAGCGAGAGCCTGTTCTTCGGTAGTAATCGCGCGGTCAACGCCTACGCCGAGTGTCGCAAGTGCTTCGTTAGGAATCTTTTTCGCGAGTTCCGCTAAATAGAGCTTTTGCTCCTCTTGGTGATTTTTCCAAAAATAACGCACGAAATCATCAGCCAACGATCCACCTAATGCTTCAGCGTATTTATCCGAGCTGAGATGCTTTTCATTTCCTGCGCCAGGTATGTTGTCGTAAAGAAGTTGGAACGACGTTGCCTCAGGGAAATCACCGTCTGTAAACGACGCACCT
Organism: Patescibacteria group bacterium; assembly: GCA_038078095.1. Lineage (GTDB taxonomy): Bacteria > Patescibacteriota > Patescibacteriia > UBA9934 > UBA9934 > CAIKHN01. The sequence continues at coordinate 847 of JBBUEW010000016.1, forward strand.
GGTGTACGCTGTTTACCACCCGGAAAAACGTCATCCGTGATAATTGCGCCACTCTGGAGCATTTCCGCAAATGAAAGGTTATCCGTCGTGTGAAGGAACTTTTCCTTTGGATCAAATAGCTTCTCTTTACCGCCTACGGATTCGACCAGCCGTTGCAAGGTACATCTATCCTCAGGCGACAGCATTTTGGCGATTTTTGCTTCCGTTGCATCCCCTCCCTCTGTAGTCTCAATTTTCGCCTCACGAGTTGAACATGCCGATGCGTGGCCAGCCTTTGCAGGATAGCCACAGGAAGGACATAGTGATGATTCATGTTCCATAATCATGCTGTTCAAACTATGGTCCGCCAACGAGCAAATTTCAATACAAAAATTCTCAACCTTGCCGATTTGCGATGATGAAAGCCCTAACACTCCTTCGCAGGTTGTTAGTAAATTGCGAACTAGTGAGATTGCTAGCAAGTTCCTTCTGTTCTTCACGAAGTTTCCCCACTTCATCCGCGATTTCATCCTCCGGGTATTCGATCGGTAATTCGATCAGACGTTGATTAACGTCAAGATATTCCTGAACCTCTGGAAAATCCTTTAAAATTTCATGATTATCTCCATGAAGAAGACCGTACTCAGCAATTGCGTATACGTCCCAATTCTCTCCCTTTCGATCAGCTGCCTCAATAAGTAGCTTAATAAGTAAATCAGGGGTCAGATCGACGGCCTTTCCTTCTGCTCGATCTTTAGCCTCTGCAGTTAACCTACCGCTAGGGTCCCTGTCGCTTTCGTCAAGTTCAATGAACTCAAAAAGTGACAGCGTTGATGCATCCGACTCCTTAGATGGAGCTACCGGCACTTCAAAAATCTCTCCGGCGTCTGTCTCCTTCGTCGCCTGACTCATAATGTGACCCCACGAACGTCTCTCGCCGGGATTGTTCTTAATACCCCGATACTTCGCCTCTATTGTCTGTACCCGTTCGATTTCGGCCTTATTATGCGCCTTCATTGCCTCCGCTTCTGCGGGGTTTATCCCAGATTCAACACCCATATTTATCCCTTAATTGAATTATTTGCTTAAAGTTTACCATGGGGGGGTGAAAAGCCATACGTTATGCACCGTTTTCCAGCAGGGTGATCCTCCTGTTCAGATAGACCAACCTGCTCCGCAAATTTCCCAACAGCTCGCGCTTTTCGGAAATACTCCCTTGTCGGAGTAGATATTTCGCATACGCCCGAATGTTCACCTCCGCCTCATCGGCTTCCTGCGTGCCGTCCGAGCCAAAGACCGTTTGTTGAAAATGGCTGAATCGCTTGATCTCATCTTCGAGCTTGGTCTTCATGCCAAGTTCGTTGATGTTGATCTGGTCGAAGATTTTGAGGAGTTCGGCGATGAGTTCTTCCTCACGAATGTATTGATTCTTGCAATCCCTATCCCTCGCTCGGGTACAGCCGTAGTAAACATAGTGCGCCGTTGTACCGTCCCGAAGCTTCTTGTATTTATCCTCGGCTGAAATGCCAGATTGGCATAGGCCACAGGTGAAAAGCTTCGTGAAGGCGAATTCTTTGTTCTCGCGTACGATCTGGTCGCGTTTGAGTTGGGTTTGACCGAGGTCGAAGAGCTCTTTGGTGATAATCGGTTTATGTTTACCGTCGTACCAATTGCCGCTTGCGCGCGGTCGTTCAAACTTTCCGTAGTAAAACGGGTTGTCGAGAACGCGGTACACGCCACCGAGCGTGAGGGTTTTACTTCCTCGTGTTTTGAAGTTCAGGTCGTGCTTGAGCCAGTTATAAATCTTGCGACCGCTCCATTTCTCGTGGCCTAGCTTTTCAAACATCTGTTTAATGATCGGGGCGCGAACTGGATCGACGATGACTTGGCATTTCTTGTCCATCAGCCCCTGATTGAGGTACCCGAGCGGTGCGACTCCTGGCCATAAGCCCATCTCAACTCTTGTACGTAATCCACGCTTCACGTTTTCGCCTCGATGATCGTTTTCAAGCTTGGCGGTTGAGCCAAGAATCATGAGCATGAATTTCTCGTTGGGTGAGTTGGTGAATCGCTGCCCGTAAGTACGAATTTCATGCAATAGTCCCTGATCCATTAAATCAACTATGGCTCCAAGGTCACCAGCATTACGGCTTAAACGGTCTGGTGCCCAAGTGAGGATGCCGCCAAATTTGCGTTGACGAATATCCCTGAGCAGCTCGTTGTAGACGGGCCGTTGCCCGGTCGACTTCGCCGAATGACTCTCGCGTCGAATCTCCGTCACGTCGAGTCCTTCACGCTCGGCAAGTTGCAACATTTCTTTGATCTGCGAGTCGATGGAGAGCACTTGCCGTTCCTCCGACTCGGTCGACTTACGGGCATAGAGGCAGTAGCGAATTTTCTCCTCGACCACCGTCTCTTTCTGTTCGTGATTTGTGCATGTTGGCACCACCGTCACTGATGTCGTTTTCTCCATACAACACAAGGAATGCCGCAACGGTTGTGGGGCGTCCAGGCTGGTCGAAGTTGGTAACTTTTACGCTCGAAAGCCCCATAAAAAGTGAGACAGTGGCTTTTTCATCGCTTTCGCATTAAAAGCCCAGCAAAACTGTCGAAAGATGCAGAATGAGACACTGTCTCAAATATCCGTATGTAGTGTCTCATTTGTCTCACTTTACCCTCCGAGGTGCGTTCCACTTTATGCCAGTTTGGTCGTCGAAAACACCCGACCCACATGCCTCAAAATCACCGAAACGAAAGTCCCCGAAAAGCCCTTGAAACACCCCTACAAATTTGGCACTGAACGCGTGTACACCGCCACGACAATTTCTTATCGTGCAACGTGCGTACTCAGGTATAAGCGGCGACCGATAGGGACGTGTCCCATACACAAAACCGCCCGATAGGCGGTTTTGTCGTATATACTTCAAGAGTCACTTACTCCACGATTACTTTTATCCTATGAAGGAAGACCTTTGATACTGCCTATTTGGCATTACAATCTTTGCGGCAATTTGGCATTACAATCTTTGCGGCAATTTGGCATTACAATCTTCGCGCCAATTTGGCCCCAATTCTTTTTCAATTTCAGAAGCTGTAAATATTGTCTGGGAATTTGTGGCCCAATCGCCTACCCTCGGGATAAGGTATTCTATCTGTATTTTTGATCCATCATCGACAAATCGTATAGGAATATCGTCAGCCACATTTTCAGTGGTATCGTTTAAAGCCCTCTGGATTTTGAGGGCGAATTCACTTTTTGGATTTTTAGCAGCAGCTTTCTCAGCCACACGGGCAAGCAGCTCGCCGATAGCGACTGATTTTAACTGCTCTCCTACTTCGGCCATCTTCTGTTTTTCCTTTTGTTGCTCTCCAAATTGTTGAGCTGCGGCAATGCGATCCATAGGTGAGCCTTGTTCTGACATATTTCTAAATCAAAAAAATAAATTAAGGTAAGTTTAAATGATAGGGGCGGATTTAGCAATTTATGGAGTGTACTTTATATACTATCCTGTAGCAGGTAATTTTCTTGTTTAGATACACCAACCTACTCCGCAAATTCCCCAATAACTCGCGTTTCTCCGACCTGTTCTCCTCTTCTTCGTCTTCAGCTTTATTCGTGAAGGACTCCATAATCTCGGTATCGTTTTCTAAACGACTACACGAATCGTCGACTGAACAAACTGAGAAGGAATAATCCAACGGTGCAAAGGACGATTGTTCCACCCGTTGCGAGATCGAAGGCGTAGGACGTTGCCAAGCCGAGAAGGACGCTGGCGACAGAAATGATGACGGCGATAGCCATCGTTGCTTTGAAGCCGCGATTGAATTGCGTCGCAGCGAGTACTGGGATGACCATCAAGGCGCCGATAAGGAGGACGCCCACGACGCGCATAGAGACTGCGACGGTTGCCGCTGTAAGTATCGCGAGGAGGAGACTGTACGCCGTAACAGGAAGGCCGTTTGCCCGAGCAATGTCCTCATCGAAGGACAAAAGGAACAGTTTTCGATAAAAGGCCAAGATTATCCCCACAGTAACCACACCTAATCCACCGATTATCCACAGATCATTCACACTCACCGTCGTAATACTGCCAAAAAGATACGCTAGCACTCCCCCATTAAACTTCTGAGCAGCACTCATCGCCACGATAGCAAAAGCGAGACTTCCCGAAAGGAAAAGAGCGAGGATGGATTCTCCACTAAAGCGCCCCGACAGTCGCAATCGCTCAATACCAATCGCGACGACGATCGCCACCGCAATCGCCGTGATCACCGGATTAATGCCGGTGAGAATACCGATTGCGACACCAGCCAACGAGGCGTGTGAAAGCGTATCGGCAATCAATGCGTACCGACGGACCGTCAAAAAGATGCCGAGCATCGGTGCGACGATGGCGACGATGACGCCGGCAACAAGGGCTCGCGTAAGAAAGTCGTAAGCGAAAAAGTCTAAAAGCATAGTTACGATTTCTTACCGTAGTAATACGCTGCGAAGGCGGTCGAGATCGGAACCGCGATGATGAGCGACGCTCCACCCACGATTGCGCGAATAACTTCTTCCATCACATACTCGGCGTTCAACACCACCCACAACGGTGGACCACTATTGATAGCGAACAGAAGGAAGAGTGGGAATGATGCGCCGGCGTAGGCGAGTGCAAGGGTGTTGACGAGGGCAGCGATATGTTCACGGCCAATGTTAATTCCTCGTTTGTAGAGCTCGCGGGCTGAAAGAGACGCATCAGCCTTACTAATTTCCTCGACCGAAGCGACCTGCGTCGTCGTGACGTCATCGAGCACACCGAGGGTTCCGATGATGATTCCACCCAAAAGAAGTCCTTGAAGATTCAACGACGTAAGGGATCCGATCTGGAGGTACACCGCTTCTTCGGTTCCGGCTCCGGAGAGCTTCGCAAGGAACACGGCAAAAATCGCAAATACTACTGCGGCAACAAGCGTGAGTAGGGTTGCAGCAAGCGCCAAACCGCTTCGTCTATTTGCACCATGTGCCAACAGGATAGAAATCACCGCAATAATGCACGATCCAATCACCGAGACGAAGAGTGGATCGTGCCCCTGCAAGATCGCTGGCACCACACCAAATGCTAAAATTGCCAAACTCGCTGCAAGCCCAAAGAGTGATGTGACCCCTCGGAACCCCGCAAACATGAGTGCGAGAATCAAGAAGACGGCGAGCACAGTAAACACTCCAGGAACGCGAAACCTGTCTAGAATAATGTACGCATCTTGGCCGCTGATCGAACTCTTTGTAATAATTACCGAATCTCCGACGGCTAACTTTTGATGTTCAAAGGAACTCGTTGTGGAGACGTACTCGATGAATTGATCCGTGCCCGCATCGGGACCGGTCGTTACTCGCACATTCACGCGCTGATACGCTTCGTCGTATCCTTCAAAGGAGGATTCGCCCTCGCTATAGATAATTGTGACTTCACCCAAAAAGAACGATTCGACCGCTGCAAAGACAGAATCACTGGCAACATCGGTCGTCACCTCTTCGGCATGCGTCAACGAGGGGAACACGATACTCGCCGCAAGCACGCAGCCGATGATGAGCGATTTAATGACCATAATGTTCGATATTGGCGCCGTGGAGGATGTCGTCGGGATGGCCGTGACAAATAAGATGACGATTCAAACACAAGACACGCTGAACCTCGTGCGCAATCGCATCGGTATCATGCGACACCATCACGATGGTCAACTTTCGTTCATCGTGGAGCCGACGAAGAAACCCGTAAAAATCTTCTTGGCTAGCCGGATCAATCGCGGCCGTGGGCTCATCGAGAAACAAAACCTCGGGTTCTCCGGCAAGCGCACGAGCGATCATCACGCGCTGACGTTCCCCGCCCGACAACACGCCAATACGACGATCGGTAAGCGATGACACGCCGGTCGTTTTCATCGCGGTGATGATGCGTTGATCACGATCGGTACGCGAAACGTTCTCGATAATGCCGCTTGCAATGACTTCATAGACCGTCGCTGGAAAGGTGACGTCACCCGTCATCATTGATCGTTGGGGAACGTAGCCAATCTTCGATTTCGCAATCGACACCTTTACACTTCCCTTCGTCGGCGTTTCCAATCCCAACATTAAACGCAACATCGTTGTCTTCCCTCCCCCATTCGGACCGATGATTCCCAAATATTCACCGCGATTCACGTCGACAGTAATGTTCGACAAAATATTCTTGCCGTCGATGACGTAAGAAACTTTCGATAACGAAATAATTGATTTCGACGCTACTGGCATACCATCGCAGAACGAAGCTTTTGCAAATTCTCCTTCATGATACCAGCATACCCAATCTGGGATTTGTACTCCGAGGTGAGACTTTCGATCGGATCAAGGACATCAATTTTTGCTCCGGTCTCATCAGCTAACGTTCTCGCGAGATCGTCACTCAGAAGTTCTTCAAAAAAGACGGTTGTGATCTTTCGTTCGCGAATGAGGTCGGCAAGATCGGCGAGTGCCGACGCAGATGGTTCGTCTTCGGGAGAGATACCGGCAATGCTGTGGACAGTAAAGTCGTATCGACGCGCCAAATAGCCAAAGGCATCGTGCGCCGAAACGATCTCGCGGATTTCACATGACGCGAGCCCAGCCTGATACTCGGCATCGAGGCCCGCCAGCACTGCGACCTTAGCATGTACTCCAGCCTCGATCGCTTCACGATCGTCGGGGAAAAGCACCGTCAGTGTTCGTCCAATTTGTCGTACGGTTTCTTGAGAATAGACGGGATCAAGCCAAACATGTGGATCGCTATGTGAAGAAAACGCGGAAGCGACGATCACGGACTTTCCTGCTTCTGCCCGATCGTTCCAAACATCCATCGCCCAAGCATCGACCGGAGTCTCAACGCCGCCAACGATGAGAAGAATGTCAGCATCGAGCATCGTCTTTACATCATCGAGTGTGGGTGAAAAGTCATGTGGCTCCACGCCGGGTTCAATGATGGTGGTGATTGAAGCGTCGGGAAGAAGGCCGTCGGCAAAATACGCCATCGGATAGATTGTTGCGACGATGGAAATTGTGTCGTCGGAGACCTCGGCGGGAAGAGTCTGATCTTTGAAGGTGGTAAGGAGGAGGACAGAGCCGGTGATCGCAAAGGCGGCGAGGACGGTGATGACTATTGGGCGGAGACGCATGTTTTGCATAGACCGAAGAATTCTAAAGAGTGACGAAGTACCGTGAATTTTGCTTTCTTCTTGATGCGTTTTTCAACGTCACTAAAATCATCGTCCGCGTCGACATCGACAATCGTATTACAGCTCACGCAGATCGCGTGGTGATGATGTGCATGCTGTACAAATTCGTATCGCTTCAGAGAGTCATGGAAGTAGACCGGATGGATTGCGTCGACTTTCTTGAGGGCGTCGAGTTCTCGATAGAGTGAAGCCAGGTGGAAAGGGACCTCTCTTTTTTCGAGTGCGGTACGGATTTCGTCGATCGAAAATGGCTTCACCTCTTCGGCCACGATCGCGAGAATCGCCCGGCGAAGCGACGTCATGCGAATTCCTTCCGCCGAGAGTTCATAGGCGATTTCCGCGCTTGCTCCGCTGTTCTGTTTCATACGTCAGAAAGCTTAACGCGAATCATTCGCATTAGCAAGTTTCCCATTCCACAAACAACACACCCGCTCTCCTCTCCACATAAACAATCTCACCAAACCCGTTCCGACACGTTACTTTTTCCCCTCACAACCCTTCCAAAGATTCCCTCACTCACTAGCTCCCCCCATAAAAGAAGAACTCCCTACCCTTTCGCCAAACTCCATTTCACCACCACCTCCACCCCCGCATCGCGCAACGCCTTCTCTACCGCCTCCATTGTTGCGCCGGTCGTTTCCACATCATCAACAATCAACACCCGACGCGGCAACTCTGCATGTTCTTTTACAAGGAATGGGTTCTTGGAAAAAGATGTCTTTCGCACATCCTCACTCAAGTTCGCTTGCGTCGTGAATTGATGACGTCGCTCGACACAATCAACAGTCGGAAGATTAAGTTCGTTTCCGATCGTCCTCGCCAAGTCTCGTGTTTGCGAAAATCCACGCCATCGTTCTTTCCACGTCGATAGCGGAACAGGCACGATCGCTTCGATACGTTCTGCAGCGACGGTTGCCTGAAGTGCAGCTAAACGCATCTTCGTCATTCTCCATAATCCATGGATTCCTTCCTCATCCCCGTCATACTTCCATGCACAAAGAAGTCGTCGAATCATCGGATTCGCGTACGCAAACGGCGGACCATCAAGCGATGTGTCTGCCGCGCAGTCATCACACAATAACGATCCTTCCCGATCGCAGGCCACACAGTGTCGTGGAAAAAGTGCCTGAACAATCACAATCTACTGCCACGAATAGCCACTCACCAACCAGGTGGTTCCCGATTTCACCAACGTCACCGTAATCGATTGATAGATGACGGACGTATTTCCTGGCGTGTCTTTTGTTTCCTCACGTTGGGTGGTCATCGAGAGAACGGTCTCGGTTGCTGTTGCACTGACCGTTTTTGGTGCAGTCACCACGATCGTTGAGACGCCATAGTACGTTCCATCAGCCGAGGCACGCGCCTTTCGTGCGAGCTCGACAAGCTCTTGTTGAAAGCTCGGCGTCGCCATCGGCAAAATATCCTCGAGATTCTCCGCATCCGCCTCGGTCGAGTAACTCCCGAATCGTTCTACAAACGTTCGCGCAACCGTAATCGCCGAAGTTTCTTTGACGACGGGCGCCGCCGGGGTATCGGTCATTGTGGTCGTTGTGGTTGTTGTCGGCTTCGTCGTCGATGTTTTGATGTTCGTGGTTGGGGATGTCGACGTTTCGGTGGTTACCACCGGTGGCTGCCGAAGCCAAACAACGAGCATGGCAAAAAAGAGCAGGATGACGGCAATGGCAAGCCCAATTTCGATTTTGGTCTTTCGTTCCATAGAAAACGTTAGCGCGAATTTTCGGCGTGCTCTTCAGCGAGACGCTTCTTTTCTCGTTCAATCTCAAGGAGCTGCTGAGGATTCGTGGTTACAATTTGGTCTTCGGTATACGACGCCACAATTTTGATCGCCGCATGCTTTTGGCCGGCAAAGAAAATTCCTTCACCAACGGCAGATTCGAGAAGGAGATATTTCTCGCTTTGGGTAAGGTTAAATGTCTCTGCAACAAGGTCGACGCCGGCAGGAGATTGCTTCATCAAGAGCTGTAAGGAAGAGTTGTTCACGATCGCCTGACCGTATTGTGATTTTAAGAAGTCGTTCACGTCCTGCGTAATCGTGGTAACGCCCAAGAAATATTTCCGCGCACGTTTGACGAGGGCAAAAATAAACTTGGCCGAATCTTCGTTCTGCATGAGCCACCATGCTTCGTCGATCACAAGAATGCGCTTCTTTCGCTCACTCCGCACCACATTCCAAATGTAGTTCACGATGGTGTAGATCGACATCGCACGCAATTCATCCTCCAAGTCACGAACCGAGAAAATAACGAGTTGATTGCGCATTTCCACGGTCGTTGGTGAGTTGAGCAACCCCGAAAATGTTCCGCTCGTAAACTTCTGCAATCGGGCCACAAGGTTTGTTCCACCCTCCATCCCCTCGAGAACCTGAAGGAGATCCTCAAGGATTGGGTAGTCGACGACACCAACCAGGGACGAGAGGTCCGGTGTGATGTCGCGCTTGGCATACGACTCCAGGAGCGCGCGGTCGAGAAGCGAATCCTCTTCTGGCGTAAATCCCAATATTCCCTTCTCACCAATCGGCTTGCCGATCATGATGCGAAGCAATCCCTTCAGGGTGATGACGGCGCTGCGAAGAATGTCGTCAACCGATGTTTCGTCGCCTTTTGGTCGCGGCAGGTCGAACGGATTCACTTTGCTGTCGGATGCAAGGGATACGTTGATATACGTTCCACCAACGGCATCGGAGAGCTGACGATATTCCATTTCTGGGTCAATAACGATAACGTCCACGCCCATCATCATGGAGCGAAGAATTTCCAATTTCACGGCATAACTTTTTCCGGCACCAGACGTTGCAAACACCACCGAGTTCGCATTCTGTAAACTAAACCGATCGAAAAGGATGAGTGAGTTGTTGTGACGATTGACGCCGTACAAAATCCCGTTGTCACTCGTCACATCAGACGAAATAAATGGATACGACGACGCAATTGGCGACGTATTCATGTTGAACGTAA
>JBBUEW010000017.1:0-3598 GCA_038078095.1 Patescibacteria group bacterium
CCAGTTTGGGTGCACGGAGTGGCGGCGCCGGAGACGTACGTAACCGTACGTTGACGAGCCGACGAGGCTCCGTAAGCCCAAAATGGACCAAATGAGGAAATTCTACCTGTATATGGCTCATAAATTAGCACAGGGCTCCACACGAAACGGCCGCGATTCTCAACCAAAACGGTTGGGTGTCAAGCGCTCCGATGGAACGATGGTCACCCCTGGTGACATCATCGTCCGTCAGCGTGGCACAAAGGTTCACCCTGGAAAAGGCGTTCGCGTTGGCAAAGACGACACCGTCTACGCTGTCGCCACAGGCGTCGTCTCCTTCATGAAGAAGCGTGTTCCAGACTTCACCGGTGCACTCAAACTCCGCACATTCGTTTCCGTCAAAACCGCGTAAGATTTCAAACCAAAACCTCCGCTCATGCGGAGGTTTTGGTTTTTCATTTCCGACGATGTACTACTGTTGTTGCACTTCACTGATAACGTGGTGGGCAGTCAATGCTTCCTGACACGCCGTCGTCAATGTCTCGTAATTCCTATCGAGACAGTCGTCGAGCGGTACGACGACATCTTCCGGTGCTGTGCCAGGATCGACCGGATCAGCTTTAACTCCGTAGCACACCCCGCCCTTCTTGGTAGTGTACAGACAGTTGTCTTTCACCGCCTGGGAAGCTGCAACGAGTGTCCAATGGAACGCCTCACAGGCGTCTGGAACATCTGCCGGCTGAGTAAGAATCACATACTCCGCACAAGCGTCCCTAGCGTATTTAGAATTCGCACAAGGATTGATGCTCGTCACCCCCGCCGCGGCCCATACCGACCTCTGTTCCTCGCACCAGGACAGCCACGATTGTGTAAGCAACTCGGAACAAAATTCGGCAAGAGTATCCTTACATTCGTCACCAGTCCACGTGATGTTTGTGACTATTGGCATCGTAGCGGTGCTTTGTGTTCCCCGGCTGCCTTTCGCCTCTAACATACCCTGTGGAGCACCAACGGCTGCAAACCCATAGGCTGCAACTGCGGTCGCGGACATCAATAACGCAAGACCGATCATGACCCTCGTCCTGATCGCCGTCTTAGCGACAACTCGTGTGGAACGTTTTTTGGTAGGCATAGTTGGAGGAAAGTATAGCAACGACCAAAGAACGCTCATGTACACTATCCCCATATGATGTTGGAACCGTGGATCGCACTTTCGCTCGCCCTTGCGACCGCCGGCTGTTTTTTTCTCTTCGCGAAACAGAAACCGTCTGATGAGAAGGGAATAAACGGAAGAAATGCCCCCTTCACCACCGATATTTCCGCACTCGCAGCTCAAGAAGCCTTAGAGCCGTTCACGGGACGAGAAGCCGAGGTTGATCGCACGATTCATATCATCATGCGTCGCAGCAAAAATAACCCACTCTTGATTGGAAACCCTGGTGTCGGAAAAACCGCCATCGTCCATGGCCTTGCGGAGCGTATTTTTCACGATGACGTCCCAACATCCCTCACCGGCAAACGCGTTCTTGCTCTCGACCTCAGCGCCATGATGGCCGGATCACAATATCGAGGCGAGCTTGAAAAGCGCCTTCGATCGCTCCTCGCCGATCTGGAAAAGCATGCTCGTCACACCATTCTCTTCATCGACGAGGTGCACATGATTGAACAGGCAAACGGCGCCGAGGGAGCACTCAACGTCAGCGACGTTCTGAAACCAGCGCTTAGTCGAGGAAACCTGCAGATCATCGGCGCAACGACGTGGGACGAGTACGAGAAGTATATCCGTCCCGATGCGGCACTCGATCGCCGATTCCAACCCGTCCTCGTCGACGAACCCACACCAGAAAACGCCTTCGCCATGCTCAAGGCAATCCGCCACATCTACGAAGAGTTTCATGATGTAACCATTCCCGACGCAACGATCCGCGCTGCTGTCACCCTGTCTGATAAAAAAATCCACGGTCGCTTCCTTCCAGACAAAGCCATCGATCTCATCGACGAAGCATCCGCCAAAGTATCGATCGAAGCATCACAACACCATCACGGCAAACACCTCGGCGTTCTCCATCATGCCGCCAAGTCAGCAAAGAAAAACGCAACAGTCAGCGTCAAAGATATCGAGGACGTCGTCGATCAGTGGGTTATTCACTCCAAAGCCGAAAAAAAACGTGACGCCCGAGCGTCTTAATATTTCCCCCTATGTCTACGACATTTCCCGACGGTGGTCCACAAGCTCCCTCTCCAATGGAGCGAGAAAAGGACGAATTCGCCAGGCGTGTTGAAGCTGCCGAAGATGCTGTCGCTATTGCTCAACTCGTAAGAAAACTCCTTCCGAGAAACAAGATCGAGGAACAGCAGGACGAGCCTCACCCTGGAGAATACATGCCTCGAAGTCGTGCTGAACAAATTAAAGATCTCATCAGTATCGGTAATAAAGCCGGCATTCGTCGATTTACCCGACGCGTCTATTTCACAGCACTTGCAGCCGAGCTCGGAGGTGAAGATCAGGCAACGGGATACATGATGTCGCCCGACGAAGCAGAAGCTGAAGGGAGACTCGATTAGATCGTGTATTCAAAGAAATCTACGTCGCTTCCTCGACGACAACGGAAATGGTCGCCTCAAAACCGGCTGGAAAATTTATCGGCACTTCGAACGTTCCAATTTCAGTCATTGGCTTCATCGAAAAACAATCGAACGAAATTTTGTATCCTAAGTCTTTCAATCCCTGTCGCACCATCCCGGCAGTGACGGGAGGCGTCACGATACCTTTCTCAACTTTCACCGAAATAACGATTTCGATACCGTCGATTTCCCCAGCCAATTCCCGATCTTGTCGTTCTTCTTTTGTCTCCTTCGGCCGATTCTCGAGCGCCTGATCTTTGGCTATGACGTCTTTGGTGGCAGTGACGGCGAGATGTTCGGGGAAAAGGAAAGTGCTGGCATATCCGTCGGGGACGTCGACGATGGCGCCTTTTGGCCCGAGAGCCCGGACGTCATTGAGGAGGGAGACGAGCATAGACGCAACGCTTTCTTAATGATGCTGACCATGTCGCGGTAACTGGACCGACGAAGGAGTTCCTTGGCCGGTACCCAGCTGACGGCACGAATGGTCTCACCTTGATCCACCGGTGCTGGACGACGAACGACTGCATCCGGCGGTGCTTCCAAAAGAAAATAATGAATGTATTTATGTACCAGTTTACCACGATGCACAAAACGATCACGGAACCAGATGTCGATCGTGTTCAAACGGCAAACCAATCGCAGATCCGCAAGTCCCATTTCTTCGTAAATCTCGCGCACGGCAGCATCGCGATACGACTCCCCCTGACGTACGTGCCCTTTTGGAAATGCCCACTTGCCATACGAATCTTTGACCATCGCAAAGTAAACCACGTTTCCCACACGCTTAAACACAAGGCCACCGGCGGAGACCTCGGTACGGTGGCGTTCGCGTTCACCCTTATTTCTTCGAGAAGAAATCGAGGGCCGCGTCGAATTGGGGATCGTATTTGGCATGCGCATCGTCAAGTGTGAACGGAACAACTTCATCGGGCGTAATTCCCGATTCGTCGATCGAACGACCGAGTGGCGTCAACCAACTAGCAACGGTAAT
>JBBUEW010000018.1:0-2476 GCA_038078095.1 Patescibacteria group bacterium
GGCGCTCCATGTACGCGCGATATCCGTGGACGAGCGCAGCCTGGACTCGAAAAATGGCGCGTTGTTTGGGATGACGAAGTGTTACGACGCGATTGTCGAGGAGAGTTTCAAGCTGAACATCAATGTCTGGCTTCGCGATCTCGACAGGCACAGGATCGGTGACAGGAGAAAGAATCTCAAGCGTGACACATTGCACCTCTACCTCCTTCGCATTCGGATCCTTGGATTTCTTTTCCTTCACCACACCGATAACTTTGATCACCGTCTCGAGTTGTAACCCTTTCAGTTGCTCAAGATGTGCAGCCTCAAGCACAACCTGGGCAAGACCGGTACGATCACGAAGAATCGCGAAGCCAAAGTTCTTCATGTCGCGAAGGTTGTGCAACCAACCGGCGATCGTCACCTCTTGGCCCAGGTGAAATGGCAGTGCAGTGACGAGTGTACGATTTTTCATAATGTTTATGGGCGGAAACGGCTCAACATGCGGGGGAACGGAATCGTTTCGCGGATGTGGTGAACGCCGGTGATCCAACGAACTGTGCGTTCGAGACCGATGCCGAATCCGCTGTGTGGGACGCTGCCGTACTTACGAGTGTTCAGGTACCATTCGTACTCTTCTAATGGATACTTTCGATCGATGATTTCTTGCCTGAGCAGATCGTAACTTTCTTCACGTTGACTCCCGCCGATGATCTCACGGCCTTCTTCCGGAGCAATAAGATCAGCACACCGCGCACGGACAACTCCTGCATCATCGGTATACCGTTTCATGTAGAACGACTTAATCTCTGCCGGATAATCCTCGATAAAGACTGGAATCTGATATTTATTCCCGAGCGCGATTTCTTCTTCCGTCGACATATCATCTTGCCAGTACGTATCGTCGTACGTCTGATCGCCAGACAACAACCCTTCATCTTTCAAAATCTTCTTTGCCTCGGCGTGTTTCAGATGGACAAACGGTTCATCAACGAGTCGTTGCAGCAATGTCGTATCACGTTCAAGGATCGCAAGTTCCGGCTTACAGTGTTCGAGCACATCTTTCACGATACGCTTCACCATCCGTTCCTGTATATCCATGTTCATTGCTTGGTCGAAGTACGCCATTTCGGCATCCATCATCCAAAGTTCGGAGAGGTGATGACGCGTTTTGCTCTTCTCCGCCCGGAACACCGGACCAAAGTCGTACACTTTACCAAACGACATGATCGCCGCTTCGCTATACAGCTGACCAGATTGCGACAAGAACATTGGGTTATCGTAGTAGTTGACGGTGAACAATTGCGTCGTATCCTCGCAACTGGTTGGCTGTAGAATTGGCGCATCAAAACGAATGAATCCTTCTTCGTGAAAAAACTGTTCGATACTAAAGAAGACACGATCGCGAATACGGAGTACGGCCCACGGGGTGTTCGAACGAAGGTAAAGATCGCGATTGTCGAAGAGGAATTCCGGACCGTGCTCCTTTTTGCCGATCGGATAGTCGTCTGGTGCAATATGCACCGCTTCGAACCCTGTTCCCTGAATTTCAAATCCCGACGGTGATCGCGGTTCGGCCTTCACGATTCCTTTCACGATCACCGACGATTCCAAACGGACAGTCTGCAAAACAGCCCAAGCATCCTCACCAATATCTTGTGGCGAGTACACAACCTGAACATGTCCAGAACCATCTCGGAATTGAAGGAAATAAATTTTGCCGCTGGATCGGAAGTTGTACGCCCAGCCTTTGAGCGTTACCTCTTGGCCGACCAGTGAGGAGAGTTGTGCGATGGATGTCATAAAAAGAAAATTCGCCTGTACAACGTCACGATGAAATCATCATGATGCTGTACGGGCGAAGTTACTCGCGGTGCCACCGTACTTTTCTGTCAACATCTTTTGGCCGATTTTCGACTCACTCGTCAGAAATTCGCTCACCGTACCGTTAAGTACGCCTCGCGAACTTTCTTCCTCGTTCATCGAAACTCGTCACAAAATCTGTCGCCAGACTCATTTCCTGAGTTCCCTCTGACGCACCGATGGTTGTTTGCCACCGTGGCATGCTGTCACGAATGCCGGTCAGTAATGAAAGTGTAACACCGAAACAGAAAATCGTAAAACCCGCACCTTTTAAGCAGGAACCGCCAGCACTCCCGTCCAAAATGGCATCGTAAGCTCACCGGGGACATGATAGACGTACACATCGTGAACGCATTCCGCAAAAGACTCTACCTGTTCCCCTTTCAACGGGAACTTCATCAGCGAATCGTACGATTCGTCACGACCAAGTCGCATCAGCGTCACAATCTCCTCATCAATATTCCGTGCCGCGAACCAATCCTCAGGCCGATCACGTGCACAATCGGTACACACCAACCCCCCACGCCCACCGTGCCAACGGAACGACAGCGGCATGACGGTCTTTCGACACGCCAGACATTCGTGAAGTTCGACGGCGTATCCCAGTCGACGAAGAAGACGAAGAACCATAGAA
>JBBUEW010000019.1:0-3185 GCA_038078095.1 Patescibacteria group bacterium
GAAAGAAACTGATTGCCTTCGATCTTGATGGAACGGTCACGGAGAGCAAATCGCCAATGGATGCAGAAATGGCTGATATTTTTGGCAAAATCTTATCTCGCATGAAAATTGCGATCATTTCAGGGGGTGCTTACGAACAGTTCGAGCGTCAGTTGCCGGCATTGCAGTGTTCGGTTGAGCAATTGCAAAATCTCTTCTTTTTTCCAACACCAGGCACTCGTTTCTATCGATACACGGATAAATGGGAGCAAATCTACGCCGACGAGATGACCGTAGAGGAGCGACAAAAGATTAAAGAATCGTTTGAAAAGGCGTTTATCGATATTGGATACGAGCATCCGGCCCAACTCTACGGAGAAGTCGTTGAGGATCGTGGTACACAAGTGACATTTTCGGCCTGCGGACAACAGGCGCCGCTCGAGGTTAAAAAGGCGTGGAAGGAAACGCAGGATCGTCGACCAGAGATCGCCAAGGCGGTGGAAAAGGATCTGCCCGCGTTTGAGGTGAAGATTCCAGGTGTTACCTCGATCGACGTCACGCGAAAGGGAATTGATAAGGCGTACGGTATTCACAAGATCGAGGAACTTTTACACGTCACGGTTCCGGAAATGGTTTTTGTTGGTGATGCGTTGTACGAAGGAGGGAACGATCACGCAGTCATCAGAACAGGTGTGGAGACGGTCGCGGTTGCGAACCCTACGGAAACGAAAGCAGTTCTTCGTCAATGGCTGACGGAAATGGGCGCCTAACCTATGAACCCTATCGTCACCGACGCCAAGCAATTCACCTTCCGTTCGTACACCTTCGATCGCGCAACTGGTGCGGTGACGTTGACGTACGCGATTGCTGACGAAGAGTTTGTGGAGCGTGTGGTGTTTCCGATTCCGTCGACGGGAATTCCGGAAGGGATTGATGAAGCGCTCGATCGTGCGCTTTTTGCCATGCATCTTATTGCCGGTGTGAGTTATTACAAAGCGAAGTTACCGCCAGAAATTGTGGTGGAGTCTGGATCGCTAACGAACGATCAGGCGGAGTTTTGGAACAAGTTGTATACGCTCGGACTCGGTGAGTTCTTTTATCGCAATGAACTCGATTTTCGGGGGTATGTGAAGTTTCCGGTGACAGAGACCCCCTCCAGCTCCCCCTTGGTAAGGGGGAGGGACTCAGGCTCAGGTGACGTTCCCCCTCCTTACCAAGGAGGGGCTAGGGGAGGTCTTGTTCCTATCGGCGGTGGCAAAGATTCTCTCGTCGCCATCGAAATGCTCGACGCGGCGAACATTCCGTTCGATCTTGTCATGTTCGGAAATCATGCGCGTATTCGCGATGTTGCGAGCGAAGTGGGTAAGCCGCTCCTCTCGATCGCTCGCACGATTGATCCTAAACTTATCGAGCTCAATAAAGCTGGTGCTTGGAACGGTCATGTGCCGATCACGGCGTACGTCGGTATCGCTTCGGTGATTACCGCGATGTTGCATGGTCGCAAAGATGTCATCTTCGCCAACGAACGGAGTGCCAATTCCGGGAACGCCGAGTTTGAGGGAGTGATGATTAACCACCAGTACAGCAAGAGTTTAGAAGCGGAGCGCGATTTGCAGTCGTATCTCGCATCGTTTGTTTCGCCAGACATCCGTCTGTTCAGTGTGCTCCGACCACTCTCGGAACTCGATATCGCACGACGATTTGCGCAGAATGGAAAATACTTTGGCGTGTTTTCCAGTTGTAATAAAAACTACAAGCAAGGCGGTGTTCCATCGGTGACGCGCTGGTGTGGAAAATGTCCAAAGTGTGCGTTTGTGTTTGTGATGCTCGGCGCGTTCATTCCTCGTCGTCGCATGGTGGAAATGTTTGGTGAAGATTTGCTCATGCGCGACGATCTTCTTTCGATGTACAAAGATCTTACCGGTTACGGCGCAATGAAACCGTTTGAATGCGTGGGGGAGTTCGAAGAGGTGATTGCGGCCTTTGCCCTTATTCACGGCCGAGGCGAGTACGACGATTCCCCGATCATGCGATGGTTCGTAAATGACGTGATGAACACCCGTCGGGACATCGATGCTCTTATCGATCGAGTATTGGCCGTTTCATCAGAACACGCGATGCCAGAAGAGTATGCTCAACTCGTCTATGCGTCTCGCTGATCTCTCCAACAAGCTCGTCATCATTCTTGGTTTTGGGCGCGAAGGAAAAGCGGCGTACGATGTTTTGAAATCTCGTGTTCCAACCGCACGCATCATCGTCACCGACGAGCAGAAGATGAACGTTGCAGAATTTCGCGATCTTGTCGACGCGATTACGGCCACAACGGCGGAAACCATCGTCATCAAATCTCCAGGCATCCCCTGGCATCGTGCGTACGTGGAAGAAATGCAAAACGCCGGCGCGCATTTTACGTCGACGACGAATGTGTTTTTCGCCGAGCGGAAGCGGATGCGAACCCTCCCCCTTACGAAGGGGGAGTCGGAGGGGGTCCTCATCGGCGTCACTGGAACGAAAGGAAAGAGCACGACCTCATCCCTCCTCGCTCATGTTCTTCACGAGGCAGGAAAACGCGTGGTTCTTGCTGGCAATATCGGTGAACCCGCAATCGCCCACCTCGATGAACCGGATGACACGATCTTTGTTCTTGAAATGTCGAGTTATCAATTGCTCGATCTCACCATTGCTCCCGATATCGCGGTTATCCTCAACTTGTACGAAGAACACATGGACTATCACGGCGACGTTGCGAGCTATCACGCAGCAAAAATGCGCATCGCCGATTTGCAGACCGCCAACGATCTTTTTGTCTACAACGAAAAATTTCCGCAGCTCGTCGACCTCGCCAAGCGCGTGAAATCGAAAACGCTTCCGTTCGCCCTACGCGACGACAAATCGCTCGATGCGATCACCCTCCTTGGCGATCACAACCGCGAGAATGCCGCTGGTGTCCTGGCGGTGACTGATGAGCTCGATATCGATCGCGCCATCGTTGAGCGTGCTTTCGCCAGTTTCAAATCACTTCCGCATCGTCTTCAGGAAGTTGGAGTGATCAACGACATCCGTTTTATCAATGATTCTTTTTGCACCACGCCGCACGCCGCCCTTGCCGCGATTGACGTCTTCGAGAGGGATCTCGGCGCCATTATTTTAGGCGGCCATGATCGAGGATACGATTTCTCGGAGCTTGCTCAACGCGTATCCGACCT
>JBBUEW010000020.1:0-7271 GCA_038078095.1 Patescibacteria group bacterium
CCGGAGGCCTCCAGGTAGTGATCCCGAGGTCCTTCGGCGTTCGCCTCAGGATGGTGAACAAGGAAAGAAGTACGAAGCGCTTTCCCAGCATCATCGATTCAACTAATCTCTCACATGCAAACCAACAAAGAATACGCATTGCTCTGCGAACTTGCTACACAGTCGGTGAATGGACTCAACAGCTTCGTACACGTGTTTGATCGCACAACGTTCCCACCGGGAGAGCAGGTGCTGTTGCGAGGATACCTTGCTGTTCGTCTGACGCATCTTCCCGAGAATCCAAGTCTGGAGGTGTATGTGACGGACGCGTCAAATACGATGGTGGACAAAGGAACGATGTTCAAACAGGCGATTAAAGGACCAAATGCCAACCTCCTCGTACGGATCGGTGGGATGGTTATGCCAAAGGTGGGAGAATATCGAATTTGGGCCAGAATTGACGGGGCGGAGCCGTTGGAGCTCTGCACATGGTATTCTGACCTCAAGAGTCCCCAAGCATAGGCCTCTTTCTCTATGAAACTTCTGCAAAAACTCACCATGATCTTTAAGGGTGGTAAACTTCCCGACGAAAAACGACCAGATGACATCACGTCGAAGTCGGAAGGCACCATGCACGGTGCATGTGCGATCGACGGAAAGTGTTGCGGAGGTTCAAATCAAGGATGTTGCGGCATGGAACAGTGCGACTGTAAATAACGAAAAATTATGGGAGCACGATGGACGAAGTTTCGAACAGGAACGTTCCGAACGGTTCTTGCCGGGTTTCTTTACGTTATCACCCTTCCCGCTGTCCGCAATTGGTTGATGGGGTTGTTGACGGGGAAGTCGCGCACAGCACAAAAAGTTATTGACGTGGAGGCAAAGAAAGAATAGGGATATGAAGCTTGCGCATCATGAGAAGCTCTTGCACTATCTCGTTGGCTTTGGAATTTCGATAAGCGTCGTTCTTGCAGTGCAAACACTCATCATTGCCATTTTGTTCTGTTTGGTATGGTTTTCCTATTCGAACGGCAGTGACCACATGCTTTGGTTCCTTGAGAATATTTTTATCCCATTTTTTTATCCCAGTCTTTTGGTATGGAAGATGTTTGCACAGTTAGATTCTACAGTGATCAGTGCTCTGCCAAATGAGCTTGCAAGGAACGTCGGGATTGGCACGGCGGCCATGGCATTTTTCTCGACGACGGTTTTCTATACGCTTCCGCTCTACGCAATGTTTCTTGTTGGTCGCGTGATAAAAAAATATGTCCGGTAAAGATTATTACAAAATTCTCGGCGTCGAAAAATTGGCATCACCCGACGAGGTGAAGCGTGCTTTTCGTAAACTCGCGCACGAATATCACCCGGACAAAAAGGGTGGCAACGAAGCGAAGTTCAAAGAAATCAACGAGGCGTATCAAATTCTGGGCGACGATCAGAAGCGAAAGCAGTACGATCAATTTGGGGCTGCCGCATTCGATGGCACGGGGAATTTTGGTGGGGGAGGATTTGGTGGCGGCGGATTCCCGGGCGGATTTAATTTTGATTTTGGAAATGCCGGATTTGAAGATCTCGGGGACATCCTCGGCGGCATGTTTGGTGGCGGAGGCGGCGGGGGACGAGCCCGAGCACCACGAGGAGAAAATATTGAAGTTGGCATCAAGCTGAATTTTCGTGAAGCGGTGTTTGGTGCGGAAAAAGAAATTCCCCTCACACGTCACTCGACGTGTGCACGTTGTGCCGGAACGATGGCAGAGCCGGGAACGAAGATGAAGACGTGTAGGACATGCGAGGGAAAAGGGTATCGTGTCACCATGCAGCGAACCCTGCTCGGCGCCATGCAAATGAAAACAGCATGCGATGATTGCCGAGGGACTGGTGAGCAGCCCGAGAAAGCATGTTCGGAGTGTAAGGGAACCGGAGTCGCGCATGGTCGAACAGTCGTTCGTGTCGATATCCCCGCCGGTGTTGATGATGGCGTAACAGTACGGGTCCGAGGTGAGGGAGAGAGTGTGGGTGCGCTTGGTGAAAAAGGCGATTTGTACCTCCGTATTCGTGTCGAGCCAGATCCAGTCTTGAAACGTGAGGGATCGACGATCTACGTGGCAAAAAATATCGGGTTCACCCAAGCGGCGCTCGGCGACACGGTCGACGTTGAAACCGTTGATGGAAAAGTCGAGGTGAAAATTCCTCAGGGCACGCAGAGCGGTGATGAATTACGGCTTCGTGGCAAAGGCGTTCCCTCGTCGCGAGGACGAGGCGACCAGATCGTGATCGTGAATGTTGTTACACCAACAAAAATCGACAAGAAAACTCGCGAGCTCCTTGAAGAGATGAATCTTCGCGAAAACTAATCTGTGCGTATTATTATTCTCCACGGTTGGGGGCATTCGGCGGCGCATTGGAACCCAATTGCGGAGAAGCTTGTTCGATTTGGATCAGTGGAGACATGGGACTTGCCGGGGTTTGGGAATGAGCCATTGGTGAGTGCGACGTGGACGATTACGCAGTACGCGGATTGGGTACAGGACAAGATCGGCGGCACCGAGGAAGATATTGTACTCATCGGTCACTCGTTTGGCGGTCGCATTGCCTCGATTCTCGCTGCTCGTCAACCACCTTGGCTTCGTGCGCTCATCCTTATCGGTGCGCCGTCTATTTATCGACCGAGCGCCAAGATTCGTATCAAGAGCACGATCGCATCCCTTGTGAAGCCTTTTGTTCCCTCGTCGCTCCGTTGCAAGCTTCTTCCCGAAGAGCTTCGTGATGCGGAGGACGCGGGGATCGGCCGAGTGTTCCGAAACGCTGTAACGAACGATCAAACGAAGGCACTCCCGATGATTGCTGTTCCAACGTTGCTCATTTGGGGCGCGAACGATGATGCGGCGCCGATGGCCTTGGCACACGAAATAAAAACGCTCATCCCAGGATCAAAACTCGTTATACTGCCAGGACTCGGGCATAATGTTCATCTTGAGAATCCTCTCCTTACCTATGGCACGATCGAACAGTTTGTGGAAAGCGTATAACGCCGTCTTCCCGTTGCAAGACTTCTTGTATCTTTTGCAACTGGAAGAATACGAAACAGATCAATACATCGCGCGTCTTCAGGGCCGTTGGTTCCGCCGAGGATTTGAACAGCGCGATCATGCAAAGTTCACCGCTCGTCTCCGAGTTATCGCGCTCGTGACGGTTCTTCTCATCGCGATCACGATTGGCGTCATCACGGCGATCGCGCCGTCGATTATGTTCGCAGTCGTGTTGGCCTTTGTCGTATTTTTCGCAACACCGCTCTTCGTACTTCTCGCAAATGTCGCCTTGACCCCGCTCTTCAAAATCGCACACGACAAACAGAATGCTCAGGCTCGAAGCATTCGTGAACATTGTCCCAATCTTCGAGTGATTGCGGTTGCGGGAAGCTATGGCAAGACGACCACCAAGAACGTGTTGTACGAAATGATTCGTCGTCATCACAAAACACAGCTCATCGAAGGAAACATCAATACCACAGCCGGTATTGCAGCCTGGATGCTCAAGAAGTTTGAGCAGGTGACGAATGTGCTGATCGTGGAGATGGATGCCTATCATCCGGGAGAAATTGCGGAGAGTTGTCGGATCGTTCAACCGTCGATGGCGATTCTGACGTCGATTGGCGATCAGCATTTGATGCGCTTCGGTTCGCAGCAGGCGATTGTCCAAGGGCTGCAAGAAGTGTTTGTCGAAACAGAACATGATGGCTTGCGGGTGTGCAGCAATGAGGTGTCGGGGATTCTGCGGGAGTATGGATACGATCACGATGTGCACGTTATTCCGACAACCTCGATTATCTATCGCGGGGAAACGATCAGCACCGATCATTTGTCCGACTCTGTTCGCGAAGATGCGGCGTACGCGGCGGCGATCGCCAATGCGCTCGACATCCCTCCACGGTTTGTGTCGGAGGCGATTTATTCGTTTCACCTCCCCGATCGTCGCCAACGTCAGACCGAGGTGTTTGGGTATGAAGGAATCGACGATTCATACAACATTAGTACGGCGACTGCTCACGCCGGTGTGATGGCTGCGCGGGAGCTTACGAAGAAGTCCGGCAAGAAACTTGTAGTCCTCACGGCGGGTATTCCCGAGTTACCGCAGGATATTTCGGCCCAAGAAAACGCTCACTATGGAGCGTTTCTGGCCGCACATGCGGACGCTGTGCTCGTACTGAGGAGTGAATTCTGTCCCTTTGTCGTGCAGGGAATCGAGAAACGTATTCCTCTACACACGGCGCTGAATCTCGTCGAAGCAGTGCCTCTGTTACACAAAGAATTTCCGACGAATGAATACGTTCTTCTTTTCCAACCCGAGCTTACCGATGCTTCGTACTAACCGATGAATTTTTGAATAATATCGCTTTGGTAGTCCATACGCAGCGATGAGCGTGTGCGTTGATCGATAATTGCTTGGTTCAAGAGATCGGTAATCTGTTGTTGGAACGGAATGCCTTTCGCTTCCCACAAGTAGAACGCCATCGATCCCGGGATAGGATTGATTTCCGTAATGTACGTTTTTCCGTCCGGCGTCACCATGAAATCGATGCGCACCATGCCTTTGCATCGGCATGCGACGAACGCTGCTTTCGCCGTTTCCTCGATCGTGGCTTTGAGCTCCTCGCTGATATTCGCTGGAAGTTCTCGTTGCAGCGACGCCATGCCATCGCCGCCCGATTTCTTTCCCCCGCGCTGATACTTATCCGCGAAGCTGAGAATCGCATCTTTCGCAACGGGAGACTCGATAGCACTTGCCTCGACCACACCGTTTACGAGACGGACCGCACAGTTGTACTCTTTAAACGATGGCAAAAATGTTTCGATGACGATTTCCGTGTCGAGCTGGGCAGACTCAAGGAGGTACTTCTCCAGCTCGATATTTGTTCGGGCGATGTGAATGCCAATGCTCGATCCCAGGTGCGCAGGTTTGATAATGGCCGGGAGTGGGACGGCGCGTTGCACGGTCTGGATCGTTCCGGCGCTATCAGTCACGATGTCTTCCCGACGAATCGAGATTCCATGCACGATTGGTAATCCGTGAGCCGCGAGCACCTCTTTCCCCAGGGCCTTGTTCATCGTGATCACGGCGCCTTCTTGGCCTGTCGAGGTGAAAGGAATATCGAACGCTTCCAGAAGTCCTTGGAGCGGTCCGCTTTCGCCGGTACCGCCGTGAAATGCCAGGAAAGCGACTTTTGGACGAATAGTTGCGCCAAATATTCCTTCCTCGGTGATGAACCCACCGTCGCGATCTTTTCCGATACTCACCGCGCGTGGTTTCTTGGTTTGAAAATCAGCTCGTTTTTCCAAATCCCCATACCCCAACCATTCGCCTGTTTTGGTGATGTACACACAGTAGGGTGCAAAAGCGTGACGGTCGACGTGCTCAAGAGCCTGCAATCCTGTGACAACGGAAACTTCGTGTTCTGCCGAAACGCCACCAAACATGAAGAGAATAGGGGTTGCCATAGAATTCAAAGACGAGTTCAAATGCTGAGTTATACTAGCACATATGTTTACGGATTTCTCCTTTGCTCAGCTCTTGGCGGTGGATGCCCTCGTGACCGGTGGCGTCATCGTTGGTTCTTTCCTTTTTACCTACACGCTCGGCAAACATGCCCTCGTGCCTGCCCTCACCGCCCTTGGCATCGGCGCAACATTCGCCGCGCTCGCCGCCTATCCCGGTCATTTCCCATTGATCAGTGGCTGGCCGACGTACCAACAAAATATTGTCGTCTTTGCCATCGTGAGCGTTTTTGCATTTTGCATATTTCGTCGTCACGCATACTTTGAACCGACGATTGTGCCGACCGGTGTGGAGCTCGCGGTCTGTGCGGTGATGACGTCGGGATTTATCCTGGCCATCCTCGGGGCGTTTTTGCCGGCTGACGTCGTTTCCACGATCTCGCCGAATATTCGCGTGCTCTTTGTTGACCCGTTTCCACGTACCTTGTGGCTGATCGTGCCAGTGGCGGTTTTGACGGTGATGAGGGGGAAGTGAGCGAGAAACGACGGTTAAGGCGTTTAAAACGGTTAAAACGTTGTGTTCGGATAACCGCTTAACCGAGGTGGTAATCCACCGATTAACCGCCTTAACCGATTCCATTTTTTCCTCTACAATCACCTCACTATGGCCGAAACGCTTTACCGGAAATATCGTCCACAGAGATTTGCGGATGTTGCGGAACAGGAACACGTTTTGCGCACAATTACCAAGCAATTAGCCACCAACACCGTTGCGCACGCCTATCTTTTTTCTGGCCCGCGTGGCGTTGGAAAGACCACGATCGCGCGACTCCTGGCAAAAGCGCTCAACTGCGAGCAACGGGCGGCAGATCAGTTTGAGCCATGTAACGTGTGTTCATCGTGTACCGACATGATGAGTGGACGAATGTTGTCGTGCGTGGAAATTGATGCGGCATCCCAAACGGGTGTCGACAACGTTCGCGAAAACATCATCGAGAACGCCCGTTTTGCACCCTCACGAGGAAAGTACAAAGTGTTCATCCTGGACGAAGTGCACATGCTTTCGTCATCATCGTTCAATGCACTTTTAAAAACACTGGAAGAACCGCCGACACATGCCATCTTTATCCTCGCGACCACAGAATTACACAAAATTCCTGCCACCATTGCTTCACGGTGTCAGCGTTTTGAATTTCATCGCGTCCCGCCAGCCGTTATGATGCCGCGCTTGGCGATGATTGCGGATCAAGAAAATGCAACGGTCGACGAAGATGTTCTCGCTCAGATTTCTCGATTATCTGAAGGATGTTTGCGTGATGCGGAAAGTTTACTCGGCCAGGTCCTCGCGCTCGGAGAAACCCATGTCACGCTCGAGATTGCGTCGTTGGTATTGCCGATGACGAATTTGGCACTCGTCGGCAACATGCTCGACATGATTGCGCAGAACAATGCTAAGCAGGCGATCGACCAACTCAATGTCTTCGTGAATGACGGAGGATCGGTGAAGCACCTCGTCGAGGAAATGATGGAGTATGTGCGTGCCGTCATGTTTGCAGCACTCGGCGATCAAACGAACGAGTCCTACGATCCGAAGACATTGGAGCGCATCCGTGAGGTGGCGACTACCATCGGCGTTGAACGATCCCGGTCGCTCCTCGATGCGCTGCTCGTCGCCCGAGTTCGATCAAGCATGCCCGCGCTTCCTCAGATCCCACTCGAGATCGCGATCCTCTCGGTGAGTGAGCTGGGATCTAGAACAGTTCCCGATGTCACCTCGCCATCCCGAACGAACGTGAGGGA
>JBBUEW010000021.1:0-14935 GCA_038078095.1 Patescibacteria group bacterium
CTTGTGCTATTCTTTTTTTGTTCAGACCTGGCCGCAACGCCAGGTCCATTCGTTAAAAAAGAGGGAAACCTCATCAGAACAATCGAATATGTCCAGTACAATTGAGTTAGCAATCCGGCAGATTTGTGACGAAAAGGGGCTGTCGTACGAAAGCGTTATTGTGACAATCGAATCGGCGTTGGCCGCTGCGTATCGTAAGGACTTTGGTGATAAGTATCACAACCTTGAAGCGAAATTTGATACCGAAACCGGCTTGGCTCGTATCTTTGACGTGAAGACTGTTGTTGACGACATCACGCCAGAAGAGCTCGAAGAGGTGAAACGTCGCGAGGCGGACGAATCCGCACGCCGCGAAGCATTGCGCGAACTCGGTGACTTTGCGCCACCCGTGGAGACCCATGTTGAAGAGATCGGTCCAAAGTTCAATCCAAAGACCGACATCATGGTAACCGATGCGCAGTTGATGAAGATGGGTGCCAACGTTGGAGATGTCCTCCGTACGGAACTTCCACAAGCGGTTGAATTTGGTCGTATGGCCGCGATGACGGCAAAGCAGGTCATCACCCAAAAGTTGCGCGAAGCAGAGCGTGAAATCATCTTCAACGAATTTAAGGGCGTGGAGGGTGATGTTATCGTTGGAACCGTACAGCGCCGTGAAGGTCGCATTATTCTCGTCGACATCGGACGAACGGCCGGTATCATCAAACCAGAAGACCAGATGCCAACCGAACGCTATCGTTCTGGTGATCGTTTGAAGTTTTACGTGCGCGAAGTATCGCTCGGCACCCGCGGTGCGCAGATTCTTCTTTCTCGAACAAGTGAGGAGTTGGTGAAGAAGCTGTTCGCAGTAGAGATTCCAGAAGTTGCTGACGGAACAGTTGAGCTCAAGGCGGTTGCTCGTGAAGCGGGAGCTCGTACCAAAGTCGCTGTTACTTCGAGTGACGCTGGCGTTGATCCAATCGGCGCCTGTATCGGTCAGCGTGGGAGTCGTATTCAAACGATCACCGGTGAACTGTCGGGTGAAAAGATCGACATCGTTGAGTGGAGCGAGAATCCACGAGAATTCATCACGCACTCGCTTTCTCCAGCGAAAGTTCTGGAGGTGAACCTCGATGAAACCGAGCATGCCGCGGTTGTCGTTGTTCCGAGCGACCAGTTATCGCTGGCGATCGGCCGTGGCGGACAGAACGTCCGTCTTGCTGCCAAGCTGACTGGTTGGAAGGTGAATATTCAAGAACGCAAAGCAGAGGGGGAAGTCGTGCCCGTTGAGGGTGGCGAGGCAGCGCCGGCTTCTGAGGAAGCTGTTGTTGAAGGATCCGAACCCGTCGTCGAAGCGGCACCGGTATCTGAGTCTGAAACCGCTGCTGAATAATTATGGCCTCTCTTTTCTTTACGGTTCTTTATCAACCGCTCTATAACTTGCTCGTGTTCGTTTACAACCTTGCGCCATGGGGCGGACTCGGGTTTGCGATCATCGTGCTCACGATCATTGTGAAGACGATCGTTCTCCCACTTACGTATAAGTCGATGAAGGCGCAGAAGGAGATGCAAGAGATTCAGCCGAAGATTGCGGAAATTAAGGAAAAATATAAAGACGACAAAGAAACGTTGGCAAAAGAACTCATGAGTGTGTACAAGGTGCACAACGTAAACCCGTTTGCCTCGTGTCTGCCAACCGTCGTGCAGTTGTTCGTCTTCATCGCGCTGTACCAGGTGCTTGCCGCTGGAATTCATAGCATTGATCCAAGCGCGTTGTACGCATTTGTGCCAAACCCGGGAACAATGTCTGCTATGTTTGCGGGGATCGATTTAGGGAAGGTATCGATTCCGCTGGCTGCCGTCTCTGCGATTGCCCAGTACTTCCAAGCGCGTCAGATGGTAACGCGTCGTCCACCAAAGTCGGCACAGGCGACGTCTGCAGCGTTGGATGAAGACATGACGGCGATGATGAATAAGATGATGTTGTACTTTTTGCCGGTCATGATGTTTGTTCTGGGCGCCACACAGCTTCCTGGAGGCTTGACCCTCTACATCTTGATCAGCACGCTCTACACCTACGCCATGTACGCTCTCTTCATGAAACCGAAAGCGTAGATCCGGCCAAAACGACGCGACAACGCGTCGTTTTGTTGTACACTTCAGAAGCTTCACGCTGCGTGGTATGCCAAAAGGAAATATCTTGAAAACGTTGGGTGTCCTCGCCAGTATCGCTCTTGGTGTGGGGCTTTTGTACTACATCGTTGCTCAGCAAGGGATCGACACGGTGATTTCGGAAGTGCAGCGATTCGGTTTTTGGCCGTTTGTCGGATTTGTGGTTATTTCCCTCTTAAACTTCACACTCTACAGCTGGCGGTGGACGATTATTTTACGCCGGCAGCTTCCCGAGGGGGAGAAAATGCCTTCGCTCTGGCGAATGTACTGGCACCGCATGACGGGGTACGCCGTTGGTTACCTTACGCCACTGAACCAAGCCGGAGGAGAACCAGCGCGAGTCGCACTCCTCCTCGCTGATGGTGTGCCGAGTAAGAGTGCGGTCGCGTCGGCAACTCTCGATATCGCCTTCGAGCTCTGTTCGTACGTGGTGTTCATCGCATTGGGCGTCATCTTTGCACTGATCGGGCACCAGGGTGGAGTGGGAACGTTGGCGATTATGGGAGGCGGTTTGACCTTAGCATTTGCGACGCTCGTCAGTTTCTTTTTTGCACTCTCTCGAGGGAAGTCCATGGCAAAGCCCCTCTTCCATTTCCTGCGCCTCGATCGTGTGAAGCGTTTTCGTGGTGTTGAACTTTGGCTGGAGGAGACTGAAGATTTGATGGGGAAGTTTTTCTCCGGGGGGACATCCACCGTGGTCGGTATATCGTGTCTGTCGATGGTAATGGTGGCATTCCGTGTGGTGGAAACGTTCTATATTGCGTGGGGATTCGGTGTTTCGCTGAACTTTGCTCAAGCATTTCTGATTAGTTCCTTGCCAGGTTTGGCGCTCATTTTGCCTGTGCCTGCGGGATTGGGAATTTTCGAAGGAGGATTTGCTGCGGTTTTTGCCGCCTTGGCGGTACCGCTTGATCCTGTCGCTTTTGCGCTCATTATCCGGTTACGTGACGGTGTATTTATGGCACTCGGTATTGGGCACATGATTCGCACGGGGACGGTTTGGATGCTGCGCAAAGGAGTCAAAACAAAATAGTATGCCGACCGATGCTGAAAAATCGATCTTTCGGATTCTTGCCTACTTTGCGCATTTTCGATTTCCGTTGACGTTGCTGGAAATTCAGAAGTGGTCTGATGGCGACGCACGACCGGCTGGCGATATTGAACACGTATTGTCGTCATCCGTTTGGCTTCGCGAACAAGGCCTACAGTCGTTCGATGGTTTTTGGGCCTTAGGAGATGTGGTGGTGTGGCGCCAAGAGCGCATTATGCGCATGACGGATGCCCTTCGAAAGTCGCGAAAACTCACCAAGATTGCGCGGGTCATGGCGCGAATCCCCTGGGTACGTATGGTTGCCTTGTGCAACTCGCTCGCCTTCGCCTTCACCAATGAATCGAGTGATATCGACGTGTTTATCGTGACATCGCAAAAGCGGATTTGGTCGACGAGGCTCGTTATCGCCGGAACGCTCGCTCTACTCCGCGCCCGTCCTGGTGAACGAGCAAAGGATCCTTTGTGTCTCAGCTTTTTTGTGACCGATGATGCACTCGATCTCTCTTCGATGAAAATCGGACCAGAAGATCCGTACATGGCGATGTGGATTGCGACGTTGGCACCGGTGATTCATCGCGACGAAACGCTCACCAAGATGCGCGCGGCGAACGCCTGGATTCGGCGTGATGTTCCCCATGCGCCCCGCGTACAACGCGCGGCGGTGTATAGCGTTCGTCAAACGTGGACGCTTCCCGACGTGCCATTTTTTGAACGAATTGCCGAACGTGTGCAGCGAAGTCGTCTCCCGGCACACCTTCGTACGATGATGAATCACGATACACGCGTCGTGATTACCGACCGCATGTTAAAATTTCATCACAACGATCGACGTGAAGAAATTTTGAATGCTTGGCGCTCGCGTTGCCAAGCCGCGGGAGTATGAAGTTTTTTGGAAATTGGACGACGTTTTTCTTAAGTGCGGTGGTTTTTCTTTTACCCTGGCAAACACGGTGGATGTACGGAGCGGTGGATATTGCTGGCGCACACACTGAGTTTGGAGTCATGAGTTTATATGTTACCGAGGTGCTTCTTGTTCTCGGTTTGGCACTAGGAATCTTCCTCGATCGAAA
This sequence comes from Patescibacteria group bacterium, assembly GCA_038078095.1. Taxonomy (GTDB): domain Bacteria; phylum Patescibacteriota; class Patescibacteriia; order UBA9934; family UBA9934; genus CAIKHN01. Next base: position 4,273 of record JBBUEW010000021.1, read on the forward strand.
ATCTTCAACCCCGAAGATCGCACTCGATCATCAGCTTCCCATCCGTTTCGGTGGTGTGCTCCTTGTCATCGCGATGCTTGGCACGGCCTTTGCCGATCGAAGCGCTTTTTCCTTTGCGGCAGTCGTGCACCTTGCGGCGGCGTATCTTCTTTTTGTTGCAATTGTCCTGGATCACGTGCGACTTCGGCCATTGTTGTGGAGTTTTGTGCTCGGTCTTGTCCCCCCGATTGTCCTCGGACTCCTTCAGGTTTTCGGTGGAACATCGCCAGCCAGCACGCTCCTTGGGTTAGCAGCGCGCGATGCTGCTCAGCTCGGTGATGCTGTGTTCACTGTTGGAGGTGAACGGGTACTTCGGGCATACGGAAGTTTCCCGCATCCCAACATCTTTGGCGGATTCATTGGTGTCGGCCTCTTTGCCTGGTGGAGTGTGATGGCGCGGTTTCGTCGACGAAAGCTGTACGGTCAGGTGGCGGTATTTGGAACAGGGTTGCTCTTGATTGGGTTGGTGTTCACCGGATCGCGCTCAGCGTTTCTGGGTGTGTTTGTAGGACTGGCACTGATGATGATCGTTAAAATGATGAAATCAATGCGTCTTGCTCGGCCACTCGTGGCAGTGTTGGGAATGCTCGCTGTCGCCGGATCGTTATTCGCATCGTTTTCGTTTGCCGATGTGGCAGCAGACATTCGTGGTGGGGGAGTGAACGAAGAACGTTCGCTCACCGAACGGGTTGCGCTCTACGAAAAGTTTGTTCCGTTCATGCTCGTCACCAATCCGTGGTTTGGCCATGGAGCCGGCTCGTATGTGTTGTCCTATGCGGACTTTGATGCGGGAAAGGACGTCTACAGTTATCAACCGATTCATAACGTTCCACTTCTTATCCTTGCTGAATTGGGTATCCTCGGGTTCCTTGCTATCATTGCGTGGGCAGCGAGTGTTGATCGAATCAACTTTGGTCGCTTTCCAAACAAGGACGCGCTTTCAGCCTTTGGCATGGGCAACGTCATCTTGTTGATTCTTTTTTACGACCATTATTTGTGGTCGTCGTGGGCTGGATTGTCCTTGATCGCTTTTGTGATGGCGATGACGGTGCGCATGGGGGAAGAGAATTAGCAATCTTGACCGAAGAGTGCTAATTTTCTATGATGTCGTTACAGATAATTTTGTTATTTCTATGAAACTCAAGCCTTTGGGAAGTAATCTCATTATCGAATCGGCACCAGAAGAGACGACGACGGCCTCGGGAATCATTTTGCCTGATACGGCCAGTAAAGATGCACAAGATCGGGGAACTGTTATTGCGGTTGGTCCAGGAAAAGTTCTGGAGAATGGCACCCGGCAGACGATCGATATTACGGTGGGAGAAAAAGTGATCTTTAAAAAGTGGGGCAAAGAAGAGATTGAAGTTAAAGAGAGTGGAGTGAGCAAAAAGTACCTCATTGTTTCGGCGGATGAGGTCATGGCCGTTCTTGAAGATTAATCCAGGATTTTTATGGCAAAAGTTATTACGTTTAACGACGACGCACGGAAGAAGATTAAGGACGGCGTCGATAAGCTCGCGAACGCGGTAAAAGTCACGCTCGGACCAAAGGGCCGAAACGTGATTATCGATCGTGGATTTGGTTCGCCGATGGTGACGAAAGACGGTGTCTCGGTGGCGAAAGAGATCGAGCTCGCCGATAAGCTCGAAAACCTCGGTGCGACATTGGTGAAGGAAGCAGCAAGTAAGACCAACGATGTTGCTGGCGACGGAACAACGACGGCGACCGTGTTGGCCCAGTCGATTATCGAGCAAGGTCTTCGGACGGTGAGTGTGGGTGGCGACGTACAAGCGCTTCGCAAAGGTATCGAACATGGCGTGCAGATTCTCGTTGATGAGATCGCGCGTATCGCGACCCCAGTGAAAGGAACGCCAAGTGCCATTCAGCAAGTCGCATCAATTTCCGCCAACGATCCAGAAATCGGCAAGATGATTGCCGAAGCCATGGAGAAAGTTTCGGAAAATGGCGTTATTACCGTGGAAGAAGGAAACGCGTTCGGAATTGAGGTTGATGTGGTGGAAGGCATGCAGTTCGACAAAGGCTATGTTTCGCATTACATGGTGACGAACACGGAACGTATGGAAGCGGAGTATTCGGATGTTCCGGTCCTCATTACCGACGGAAAAATTTCATCGATCCAAGAAATTCTTCCGGTATTGGAAGAGCTTGCGCGTTCGGGCAAGAAAGAGCTGATGATTGTGGCCGAAGACGTCGACGGTGATGCTCTTGCAACGTTGATCGTGAATAAGCTTCGCGGCATGTTCAACGTACTTGCCGTGAAGGCACCGGCGTACGGTGATCGTCGCAAAGCGATGCTTGAAGATATTGCCGTGGTGACGGGTGCAACACTCGTTTCGGCTGAAAAGGGCATGAAGCTCGAGGCGACGAAAAGCACCGATCTTGGCCGCGCACGTCGCGTTGTTTCCACCAAGGACACCACGACGATCGTAGAAGGCGCGGGCGACAAAGCGTTGATTGCGGCTCGCGTTGGACAACTGAAGGCGCAGCTCGAGCAAGCAGACTCCGATTTCGATAAGGAGAAGCTCCGCGAGCGCATGGCAAAGCTTGCCGGAGGCGTGGCAGTCATCCGTGTTGGTGCGGCGAGCGAAGTGGAGATGAAAGAAAAGAAGCATCGCATCGAAGATGCGGTTGCGGCAACGAAAGCTGCGATCGAGGAGGGAATCGTTCCTGGCGGTGGTGTTGCCTTGTTGCGCGCATCGTCGAAGCTTCAAGAAACGGTCGATCGTGCCGAAGGATTTGAAAAAATCGGTTTGCAGATTCTGTTGTCCGCAATCAAAGCACCACTGTGGCAGATTGCCGAGAATGCGGGCGAGAAAGGTGATGTTGTGGTGCGAAATGTGTTGAAGGCAACAGGGAATCAGGGTTGGGATGCGATGTCGCATGATCCAGAAGCCATGGTCGACATGATTGCATCGGGTATCGTCGATCCTGCTAAGGTGACGCGTTCCGCACTCCAAAATGCTGCATCAGTCGCGGTGATGATTCTCACGACCGAAGCAGCGATTACGGAAGTCGTAAAGGACGAGAAATCGTCACAGGGTGCGCCGGGTGGGGGAATGGACATGTACTAAGACGGTGAGGGGTTGGGGGTGGATAAAAGAAAAATCGGGCCTAAGCCCGATTTTTCGTTGTGGTATACATGGTGGGCAAGGTGTGTGTGAGGGGAAATAGTCGTCGTAGGTCAGCGTGGCGGCAAGTGAGTTTCACGAGACGACTGAGAGGCTCGCGAAGGGTGACCTTCGCACATCTGTCTGAAAGGGCAAACGTTCCTGGTAAGGCCGAAAGCATCTACGGAGTGGGAAGTTCCTCCGTAAAAGCTTGGAACGGGATGAATAGCCAGAACAAAAGCTAAGGCGGCCAGTTGGCCATAGAAATCCGTGACGGGTGCTCACGCGCCCGATCTCCCCACGAAAGGAGGTACTTACGGGTCCGGATGCCGAAGCTTTGTGTGTTTCTGCGTTAGCCAAAAGCTTTCGCAGACGTTGAGAGGACCCCCTGGGGGCTTCAATGGATGCCGGCCTTCGGGCACGTCATCGACGCGGTACTCTCCACACACCCCACTTACGAGAACGTCTCCACCAAACGGTGTGGGGACGTTCTTCGCATTCAAAAAAGATTTTAAAAAGCGAACGACCCGGTTCCTCGCGAGAGGTTCCGGGCCATTGCGTCGTTCGTGACACGTCGTCGCCGCGACGTGCCGTTGTGCCGGATGCTACTCCGGCTGGGCTGCGGTGGCGGCGAGGGCCACCGTCGGGGCGGGGACGATGACGTCCTGGTGCTCCCGGAGGGTCTCGACCGCCAGCTCCTCACCATCGAAGGTGAAGATCTGGCAGAACGTGCTGTTCCGTGGCGTCTTGCCGTCCTCGAGCAATCCCGCCCTGTAGAAGGCACTGGTCGGCCGGGCGTTGCACCATGTGGTGTTCGTCCGGACGAGCTGGATGTTGGCGCGGACGAGGTCCCGCCAGTCCAGCCCGTTGGCCGCGGCGATGCCCTTGTACGAGTCACCGAACTTGGCCTTCATCACCTTGCTGCCCACGGGGGGCGGGGCGGTGACGGTGGCGATGGGCGGGGCGACCGGCTCGGGCGGTGATCCGTTGCCGCCCCACGCGACGAAGCCGACGAGGAGGAGCGCGGTGACCAGGCCGGTGATGGCCAGGTTCCGGTTGTCCTCACGGTTCCAGGCGACGAAGCGGCGGTAGCCGCTCACCGCACGGTCCTTGATCCACGTCGCTGCGAAGAGGAAGCCGACGACGATGACCGCCAGGGCATCGATGAACCCCCGTGCGGAGGGATCGACGCCCATCTCGGTGAGCTCGGCGTCGGTGGGGGTGGTACGGGAGGACGAGGAAGGAACGGGGGAGCGGGAATCGCTCATGGGAACTCCTGCCAGGCTGTGGCAACACCAATATACCAAAATTTGGCTAACTCGTCAACGAAAATGGAAAATTGTGGGCAAATCGTTGACGGATGGCCAAGGGTGGCGCAGTTTGGTATCGTACTGTTAGAATTTACGCTTCTTCTATGGAAAATGCTCAGAATCCGAATGATATGTCAGGACAGGGAGGGCAGGGCATGCCAGGCAACCCGCCAAGCGAACCAGCGATGATGACGCCACCTCCAGTGACGCCTGCTCCTGAATCAGCGCCAATGCCCGAGCCAACCCCGGCTCCGGCAGCTGAACAGCCACGTGCCGAGGTTCCTCCGGTTGTCCCTATGGCCGCTGCCACTGGCACGCCTCACGCCGGCGAACGCCGCGTTATGGCTGCGATGAGTTACTTGGGAGCACTGTGTCTTATTCCGCTGTTGTTCGCTCGCGATTCAGAGTTTGCGCAGTACCATGCAAAGCAGGGGCTCATTCTTGCGATCATCGGGTTCGCGCTCAAGATCGTCAGCGATTTGCTGTGGAACATTCCATTCGGTGGAGCGCTGAGCATGATTGCGGGTATCGCGCTGTTGGTGGTGTCGATTATGGGTATCGTGAAAGCGTTCAATGGTGAACGCTTCGAAATTCCGCACATCTCTGAGTGGGCAAAGAAAGTAAACTTCTAAATGTTCGCATGGCCTCGACGTTGCATCACGCCCTCGAGAGCCTCAAAGAGCGCCATGGCCTTGCGGTCGTGGCGCTTGGTCTTGAGGCGTCTCGGGCCCGTGTTGCAGATCTCGAGGTTGCAATGAGTGACCCGGCGTTTTGGCAAGAACAAGAAAAGGCACGTCACGTCTCCCAAGAAGCCTCGGAGCTCAAGAAAGAGGTCGAGGCGTGGGACACGATTGGCAAAGAAATCACCGATACCATCGACATGCTGGCACTCGCTGAATCGGAAGGGAGCGCGAAAGATCTTGCCGATATCGATGTGAGCGTGGCCGAGTTGGGACGCCGTTTTTCGGCCATGGAATTTCAGATGCTTTTTTCGGGCGACTACGATTCGCGCAATGCGATTTTGTCGTTTCATGCGGGTGCTGGTGGAACCGACGCCACGGACTGGGTGGCGATGTTGCTGCGCATGGTGAGTCGATTTGCTGAACGGCAAGGATTTGCCGTCGACATCCTTGATGAGTCTCGTGGAGAAGAAGCGGGATACAAAAGTGTCACGATCACTGTTCATGGTCGTCACGCCTACGGATTCCTCCGTTCCGAGGCCGGTGTTCATCGTCTTGTGCGCATCTCGCCGTTTGATGGGGAGCAGATGCGTCACACCACGTTCGCGCTCATCGAGGTGCTTCCGGAGTTTGCGGACGTCGACGAGAAAGCTGTCGAACTGGATATGGACGATGTTCGGATCGATACGTTTTTGTCGTCGGGTAAAGGCGGACAGTCGGTGAATACCACATACAGCGCGGTTCGCGTCACACACACGCCGACGGGAATTTCGGTTAGTTGTCAGAACGAGCGTTCGCAATTACAGAACAAAGACACTGCGCTCAAGGTGCTGAAGTCCAAGCTCTATCGTATTATGGTTGCGGAACGTGCCTCGAAGTTGGCCGACATTAAGGGTCAGCATAAGAGCGCAGAGTGGGGAAACCAAATCCGCAGTTACGTGTTGCATCCGTACAAGATGGTGAAAGATCATCGCACGGATGTGGAAACGTCGGATACCGACGCGGTCCTCGATGGCGAGCTCCAACCGTTCATCGAAGCGTACTTGCGACAAGACGCAGAAACGCGAAACGCATAATTATGACGTACCAAAAAGCACTCGTCACCGGGGGATCGGGGTTTATTGGATCGCATCTGGTGGATGCGCTCGTTGCGCGTGGAGTTGTCGTGACCGTGGTGGATTTGGTCGAACCGACTGACGATCGACGGAACGATCAGGTGACGTACAAAGTTTTTGATATTCGTGACAAAGGGTTGACCCAGACCGTGTTTAGCGTGATGCCGGACGTCATTTTTCACCTTGCTGCTCACGTTGACGATCGCGCATCCGTGCTCGATCCCGTCATGAATGCCGAACATAACATCATGGGGACGCTGAACGTCCTTGAAGCATCGCGTAAGGCGGGTGTGAAACGTTTCGTGTTTGCCTCAACAGGAATCGCTTATGGGAGAGCGGACGTCATTCCGACGCCAGAATCCACGGTCTCGAAACCACTCACGCCGTATGCGGTTTCGAAGTTGTCAGGGGAACGATATTTGAAATGTTATGAAACGGTGCATGGGCTGTCGTGGATGGCACTGCGTTTTGCAAATGTGTACGGTCCACGCCAAGATGGAAGCAAAGAGTGTGGAGCGATCGCTATTTTTACCAGTCGGCTCCTTGCCGGGCAGTCGGTGAATATCAATAACGATGGAAAAACGACGCGCGATTACGTTCACGTTTCCGATATTGTGAACGGGTGCCTTGCCGCCGCCGATTCGACGGCCTGCGAGGTGGTAAACCTCGGAACCGCGCAACAGACAACGACCCTCGATCTCCTCACGTACGTCGAAAGCGCGATCGGAAAATCAGCAGAACGAATCGAAAAGCCTGGTGTCGTCGACGTCGTAAAGCATTGTGCACTTTCTGTGGATAAGGCACGAAGTCTTCTACAATGGGCGCCGTTGACGCCGCTGAAGTTAGGCGTTGAGCAAACCGTTGCCTGGTACAAGTCGCGTCTATGAAAATAGTGGTGACCGGTGGTGCCGGCTTCATTGGTTCGCATCTGGTGGATGAACTCGTGCGCACGGGGAACGAGGTTCTTGTGATCGACCATTACCAGCGTGAGAAACTGCGATTTGAAAATCCGAGTGCCACTATCCATAAAATTTCTTTCGGTCACGAATCGCTCGAGCAGATTTTTGCTGCCGAACGTCCGGATGCCGTTGTTCACCTGGCGGCACAAATTAGTGTGACGGCGTCGATCGTTGATCCACTCTACGATGCGCAGCGCAACATCCTCGAATCCCTTCGTTTAGTGCAGATCGCGGCCAAAGCGGGGTGTCACCGGTTCATTTTTGTTTCGAGTGGTGGTGCGATTTATGGCGATCACCCCGTGCGCCCAACACCACTCCTCGACGATGCCTATCCGTTGTCACCGTACGGCGTTGCGAAGTTTTCTTTTGAACATTATCTTGAAGGATTTAAAGAACAGTATGGCCTGAAGCCGATTTCGCTTCGTTTTGCCAACGTCTTTGGACCACGACAACAGCTGAAATCGACGGGCGAGGGAAATGTGATGGCAGTCTACTTGGCGCGTATTATTCAGGGCGAGCCGGTCGTCATTTTTGGTGACGGATCAGCGACGCGGGATTACGTCTACGTTCGTGATGCGGTGAGCGCTATCATCGCCGCGCTTGCATCGGACGTCACGGGTATCGTGAACATCGGCACAGGCATCGGTATTTCCGTGCAAGAGGTGTATGACACGATTATGGATATTCACGGGGATCGTCATCCGTTGATCTACGAGCCGTTTCGCAAAGGAGAAGTGTTCCACAGCGTGATCGATCCGGCGACGGGACGAGAATCCTTGGGATGGGAGGCAAAAGTGTCCTTCCGGGAAGGAATGGAAAAAATGTACGCGTGGTTTATGGAGCATTTTGGAAAAAGAAACTAAGTTACTCACTAACTTAGTTTGCGACAAACTAAGTTTCTCGGCCTATGCTTAAAAAATCCTACGGTCAGCATTTTTTACGCGATGAAAGCGTTGTTGAGCGCATTATCGAGGCAGCGGCGATCCAGCCGGGGGAGTTGGTGATTGAAGTCGGGCCAGGGGGAGGGGCGTTGACGAAACGTCTTGCGGAGATTGGGAACGACCTGATTCTTATCGAAGCAGACCGTGATCTCATCGAGGGGCTTCGAGAAACGTACCCTCGAGCGACCGTCGTACATGCCGATGCGGCACAAGTTGATTTTGATGTGTTGACCCAAGGAAGACGGTGGGTTTTTGTCAGTAATCTTCCATACAACGCCGGCAATGCGATCCTCGAGGCGGTATTTCGCGCCAAGAATGTTCCAAACCGATTAGTGGTGATGGTGCAGAAAGAAGTAGGGGAGCGGATGATGGCTGCGCCAGGGGAGATGAGTGTGTTGTCGGTCGCGACGCAGATATTTTGTGCGGTGAAGCGCGTCTGTACGGTAAAGCCAGACGCTTTTGTGCCTCCGCCAAAAGTAGATTCGGTTGTGCTGGAAATGATCCCGCATGCTGAGATCAGTGGAAATGCCGAACAAATTATCGGTTTGGCGAAAATCGGTTTTGCGCACCGTCGAAAACAACTCCGTCAAACCCTTGCACAGGGCGGTGTTGCCGATCTTGTTGCCATCGATCGTGCACTGGAAGCGATGAGCCTCCCAAAAACCGTCCGTCCGCAAGAACTTTCAATCGAAAATTGGATCACGCTTTGGAGCACACTTGCGCACAATTGAGCACACTTGTTCTTCGCTCTTGAACACCTACCTTATCCCCTCATTTTCAACCTGAATCGCATCAGTGTTCACCCCGTATCGTGATATACTTTTCACGACTATGGCCGATGAGGACCGAATTTACGTCACGCGAACCAAGCCAGTCCTTTCGCGCGAACAAAAAACAGCGTTTGGATTTGTGTTGGGCTTTGGGGCCCTCGCTTTAGTTTTCGGCTCGTTCTATTTGTGGAAGCATGTCGCCTCGCCATTTGTGCTGACGTATACCGGCCCGAAATTTTTGACGGGCGACGAACAGCAGCAACAAGAAATGGATCGATTGAAAGGGGAGGATACCGATGATGACGGTCTTGATGATTACAGCGAACTCTACGTGTATCGCACGAGCCCGTATTTGAAAGATTCCGACAGCGACGGTGCTGACGACAAGACGGAAGTGATGAATGGTGACGATCCGAACTGTTCCCCGACGATGCCGTGTGCCAGCGTTGCTGCTGACACGGTGAATCCGACGGATCTTCGTGGTTCATTTGCCGAAGATCTTGCTAAAGAGACGGCGGGATCGGTCGCTGGCGGAGCTCCGTCGGCAGAGCCGGTTGATATCGTGGCAACGCTCGCAGCGATGTCGACAGACCAGATTCGCGCGCTCCTCATCGAAGCCGGCGGTGATCCTACAACGATTAATGCATTGACGGACGATCAGCTTCGATCGGCGCTCGCGCAAGCACTCGGAGATCTTCAGTCATCAACGACCAGCGTTGAGTCGGATACTTCAACCACGACCACGACGGAAACATCAACGACTGAGCCGACGTCTAGCAATCCATCGCCGTAACGTATGACGGATCGTTTGCGAAAAATCTTTGCTTCGATGTTGCTGACGCTGGTTTTGTTTGCAAGTTCGGCGGGACTCTTGCTGTATCCAAAAACTGCCCACGCTATTCTTGGCGCTGGCGATACCTCGGCAACAATTTTGGACTGGCCACGTATTCAGGAATGGATCATCAAGACGCTCAAGGATATCGGCGAGAGTGCCCTTGTGGTGTCCATCACAACAGCGCTTATTAACACCATGACGTACGCGGCGGATCGTTTGGCCTACGATGCCGCGGTGTTCATCGCGTCCGGTGGTGACGGGGAAGATCCGATGTTTGAAAATCGTACGATTGGTGAATACTTTGCAGACTACGGAGCGTCCGTGGCAGGTGAGGCGCTTGGTGCGATGGATGAGGAAAAAATTCTGGGAAACTTCAGTCTTTGTCAGCCAAGCGCCGATGTTACATTGGCGTTTAAGTTTGGGTTGAAAGGAGTTTTTTCCCGACCAAAGCCTTCATGTGACTTCAATGAAGTGAAAGAAAATTGGGGAGGTTTCCTAACCGATATTGCGACAACCGCCAAATCGCCGTTCGATAAGAACTCGCTGATTGTGGCAAAGCTCGCTGACGCCTACAATCCAAAGTCCAACGATTTTTCGGTGGGTATCATGTTGTATAGCGACGTCCTGAATAAAGCACAGACCGATGCGGCGCTGAATGCACAGCGCCAACTTTTTGGCAGTTTCTTTAAAGACAAAACCGACTTCATCACCGGTCGCGTCGAAACCCCAGCCGAGTTGCTGGCAAGCGATTTTACAAGAAAACTTGCAGGGCCGGATGACACACGCAAATTGATCGGCATCCAAACGCTCGGCGACAAAGATATTTTGAAGCAGATTGGTTTACATGCCGGATCGGTGTTTACGAATACCTTGCTCTCGAAATTTA
>JBBUEW010000022.1:0-8954 GCA_038078095.1 Patescibacteria group bacterium
GGATCACTTCGGGCACTCGACGACGATATTCAAAAACTCATCGAGACACTTCGCGCATCCGGTGAACTCGACAACACCGTGATCATCTACATCGGTGACAACGGCGTGCACTGGGGCGAACATCGTATCGCCGACGGAAAGACAACACCGTACGAAGAATCTATTCACGTTCCCCTTCTGATGTATGACGGTCGATCGCCATCTTCTGGAACCGATGAGCGACTTGTGCTCAACATCGATCTCGCACCAACGATCGCCGATATTGCAAACGTCACCGCTACGTCGAGCATGGATGGACGTTCAATCTTTAGCACCGAACCGTGGCGTGAAGAATTTTTAACAGAATGCTGGGGAGGCGAAGACGCACCCCCGTTTACCTCGTTGCATCGCAACGATATGGTGTTTATTCAATACGAAGGTGATCAACAAGAACTTTACGATCTCTCAAAGGATCCTTATCAGCTGCAGAACCTCGTGAACGATCCGACGCATCAGGCAGTCGTCGAGGAGATGAACGCGACTCTCAAGAACATCGAAAAATGCCAAGGAAATTCGTGTCCGTAAATTTGAAAAAAGTTGTCCACTGATGTGAATTCCTGCGCCAAGATCTGTATGGTCTAATCTGGGAAGCCATCGGAGGAAACATTGGCACAGGAACTGGCAGTGGCCCACGCCCGCCGGATCCTTGCCCTGGATCCGGATGCGCTACGAGCGGTATTCCTTGACCGTCCGAACAACCCGTACACGAGCATCATGCCGCTCGTCTGGGGATCGTACGGTCCTTTGACGCAGGTGCGGAAAACCTTTCCGGACATTCCGCAACTCGCCCAGGACATCGCCCGGCGCGGGATCTTGAATCCCCAGACCGTGTTCGCCTTCTCACCAGACGTTGCGGCGCGATATATCGCCGCAGTGAACCTGATGTGGGGAGCAACGCACACCCTGGCGGATCTCCCGTGCTGCACGCTTCGGGACGAACCGGTGTACTTCATCCTCATCGCGGGCGAACGGCGCTTCCGGGCGCTCAAGCTCCTGTGGGATGAAGGGTGCGAGGAGTGTCGCGCAACACACGGATCGGAAGATCCGGGCACGTGCTTCTCCAGGCACTTCCCTCACGGACTGGTGCCCGTCAACCTCAAGGTCGGGTTCACGCCGTACGAGGCGCTCACCGATCAGTTCGCGGAGAACACGCATCATCGGCCTCGGTCGGACGAGGAAGCGATCGGCTTCCGCGTGTTCTACGAGCTGATGCGGGTTCGGGAATCGGCTCTCACCGTGACGGAATTCGCGCGGCGGATCGGCCACAATGCCGACCGGGTGCGTGCGGCCCTTCGCTACACCATGCTGCCAGAGTTCATCCAGGCAGCGGTGGCCGAAGGGAGGATTCCCTACTCGAGTGCCCTCGCGCTCGAGCAGTACCACCGCGAACGGAAGGACGACGGCGAGTTGCAGTTCTGGCTCGCGAAAGCGATCGCCGAACTGGAGATGTCTGCCCGACGACTCGAGGAAGCCCTTCGGGAGGACCTCAAGCAGTGGCGGGCGTCCCAACGAGGTCTCTTCGGAGCACTCGCCATGGGCGCGCTCGAGAGAAGCCACATCCGTGCCGTCTTCGATCGCAACATCGCGCGGGGCCTCGATCGCATCGAAGGGTTCCTCTACGCGGTGATTCATGCGCAGTCGTCCGGACAGATCGGTGCTGCGGACTCCCCGTTCGCGACGGGAGCCGTCGTCAACGCCGTTCTCCGGATCTATAGGCTCCTCGGCATGGTCGTGCCCATCATCCGGCGCGACATGACTCGGCGGGAACGTCGAGAAGCTGATGAGCTCGATGATCGTCTGCGCGAAGACGTCGAGTGGCTGCAGGAACGTGCGGACACGGACACCACGATCACGTGACGCGAAGGGCGGCCCCATGGGTCGCCCTTCAACGCGTTAAAATGGAAAGAATGGTTTGAGCGTCGTCTTTATGGACGAGGAGGGAAAGTTCCGTTGAAGTGGTGGTGATTTCAACCACGTTAATGTGTTGGGCGGCGAGGGATCCAAGGAGGGTATAAAAGATGTTTGGGGTGTGAGTGTAGGTGGGAGGGACTTTGAAGGTGATGTTGGCCAAGTCGTCGATGCGAACCTGAACTTTGAAGAAAGTAAGGTCTTTGAGGAGGGTTGGGATTTGTTTTGTGAGGGTGATGACGGAAATTTCGTTAATGCCTTGGGTGATGGTGATGAAGAGACCTTTTTGTAAAATCTGTCGATTGGCGACTTGGAGTTTGAGGAGGAGCTCGAGGGTTTTTTGAAAGATGAGTTCGGTGAGGCCGATCTGAACCAAGCAGTCATTGAAGGAAAAGACGGGAGATGGGGAGGGTGAAATTGTGCCGGATTGTTGAAAGCGATGAAGGGCGACCGTGATTGTTCCCACCTTTATTTGACGCTTGGCACGTTTTTCCACTGTTGGATGAATTTTTCTGGCGATGGCCGAAAGATTTGCTGTGGCGTCAGCAAGTTGCTTTTGCAGCATGATTGAGTCAGAAACCACGTCCTGAACAATGGCGTTCGTTGTTCGCATTTGTAAAGAATATTACAAATTGTAAAGATTCTGTAAAACTTATCAAAAAATTTGGCCAACAGTAGCGCAACGAGGATGCTGATGACGCGCACCACAACCGCGCAGGAGTCATCATGCAGTCCACTATCGTGGTCGGGGATATCGTTCGTTACCAAGGGATCGCCTGTTACACAGGAAAAAACTACACCCTCCACTGTCTCGTCGTCGCCATCGACGACGATATTCTTCAGGGCCTTACCCTCACCAACCTTTCAATGGATCAGCGCGTTCTTAATCCCTCGAGCTGTACCATTGTCGGTCACGTCGACATCCCGAACGATCTCACGGAAGACACTCCCCTCTCTTCCCTCCCAACCCCCATCCAAGACTCCCTCACGAAGTGGGCCTGACGAACGGCAAACGCGCCACCCCTCCTCGATGGTCACCTCGCAACAATACGTTCACCCGGCTCAGAAACGTCGCAACGTTCGCGACGCTCACTGCGACTGTCTTCGGCGGGTTCACTTTATTGTTGCGAGGTGCCATCTCACCCCATCAATGCTTCTTTTCTCACCTTTCGAACTCGTCGCCGTTGCCCCATCCATCGAAGAAATAAGTACCCTCCGATAATAATCACCATCCCCACCCCAACCCACTGCAATCCCCGATTGATCGACGACCAAAACTGTCCGAAGAAATATCCAATCGCAAGATACGACCCGGCCCACAACACGCCGCTGAAAATATTCATTGCCATGAACGACTTCCACGACATTTTCAATGCTCCGGCCATAAACGGAACGAACGGGCGTAACGGACCAATGAATCGACCAAGCAGCACACCGGCGATACCATAATCGTTCATAAACTTCTCCGCTCGATCAACGGTTGATTGCGAAAAAAGTTTCGGGAATCGTCGCGCGGGGTCAACGCCCCGACGACCAAGAACGAATCCAAAAATATCCCCAAGGATCGCACCGAGTGCAGAAAAAAATACTGCATCACCAAAGTTGAACATGCCTTGCGCAATTAAAAATCCAAACAACACCACAAACGTCGCACCGGGAATGACTAACCCCAAAACCACGATCGACTCCGCCAACGCAAAACCAAACAGCAGGACGTACGCCCACAACCCAAGGTCAGCAAGTTTGGGAAGCAATTGTTCAAACATAACGCACTGGCGGATGCTCGAAGGTGATAATCGGCATCTGGTTTTTCATGACCTCCGGGGGGATTCCGAGTTCTTCCTGATAGACCGTCGATACTTCGCAAAACTTTGCTGTCGCGTAATCGAACCCCAAAGCCTCAGACACTTTTCGCACAATCAATTCGTCGGCAGCTTCTACTTCCACAAACGGTCGAAGACCTGGCCACGTATCAATGGTGATCTCTGCTCCATCGAGCGTCCAGAGTTCCCGCAATGTTTCTTGATATGCCTTTTTCTCCGCTCCGATCGAAGAGAGAAGTTCAACGGCAGAGTCAAAATCATCGACAACAAGTTGAATCTCTTTCTGATCTTCAATCGACGTTCCGTTCACCACCTTCAACGACATCGTTACTTTTTCCCCTTCGTCCCGAACGCGCATCCAACCCCCAGGAATATCGATTGGTGGATTAAAAACCGTTCGACGCATCATCGATTCCGGCCGTACGCACGTGGCGCCAGTACCAGCTAAGGTTGCCCGAACCGCTTCCTTATCTATCCCAGTAAACGTCGCTTCAAATTCGATATTCATAGGAATACCATTGAGGATAGCGCGGGCACCAACTCCTTGCCAGTCCGCCACCCCACATGATACGATTCGGCCGTTCTTTTGGTGTATTTTGACGTGTCACAGCACATGGAGCTGATATATTTGTGGCTATTTTTGGTGCACGGGATGTCGACGCCGGAGACGTACGTCACCGTACGTTGACTAGTCGACAGGGACCCGTAAGCCAAAAAGAGACCAAATATATCAGCTCCAACTAAGGGTTGGTACTCAAGCGGTCAACGAGGGCAGACTGTAAATCTGCTGGCTAACGCCTACGAAGGTTCGAATCCCTCCCAACCCACCATACAGAATATTGTCTAAAACTTCCCGTGGCGGTGTCGTCGCCTTGCGCTCCGTTCTCACCGTACGTCTCTGTACGGCTCGAACGGTGCTCGGCGTCTCCTAGCCACAGAAAGTTTTAGACAATATTCTTCACTCGACTCGTTCGTCCGACTTCCGATCCGTGAAGCGTTTTATTTCCGACCAGTTTCGGTGCGCGATCGAAGACGGGATCGTCAAGGCGTACTGCATGGTACGCCGTCGATCACGTCGAGGAGCAAGCCGAAAATGGGCGAAATAAAACGCTTCACATTACACGCCGAAATAGCTCAGTTGGTAGAGCAACGGTTTTGTAAACCGTAGGTCGCGGGTTCGAATCCCGCTTTCGGCTCCAGCTATTTCAATATTTGATGAATACAAAAGCTATTAAGTTGGCTTAATACACGGAGCCGCGAGGACCGAAGCGAGACGTACTGCACCGTACGGTGAGCGAGGACCACAGCGGCGACACCGTAGTAAGCCAACTTGGATAGCTTTTGTCTGCCGCAGTAGCTCAGTTGGTAGAGCGCATCCATGGTAAGGATGAGGTCTCGGGTTCAACCCCCGACTGTGGCTCCACAAAAACCCGTCAAATGACGGGTTTTTGCATACCGCGATATCCCCACGATATTTGCCAAATGTTGACAGTTTTTCTCAAGTCCCGTACAGTGCGGCCAACATTTCATTGTATGTCCCAAGACAATCTCATCAAACTTGAATGCACGGTCTGTAAGTCCTTGAACTACCGATCGCGCAAGAACAAAAAGATCCTGAAAGATCGCCTGGAACTGAAAAAGTTCTGCGAAGCGTGCAGGAAACATGTTACACATAAAGAAACGAAGTAGTCTGAGCTACTTCGTTTCTTTTCGATGCAGTGACGATTAACTTTTTCGCGCTTCGGCAATCCTTTCTTCAAACTCCGGAATCTTTTGATTTTCAGGGTTTACTTCCCGTAGGTGATCGACGGCTCGTTGAGCCTCGAGGAAATCTCTTGCCTCAATAGCTGCACCAATGAAAAAGTCGAGATACTTTGGATTATTCGGACTGACGTCCCTTGCCTTGCCATAATATTCAAACGCTTTCCCAACATCCCCCTGCGCTTCGAACACTTCTCCCAACGCCGCCAGCACGCTCGCATCTTTTGGTGAGATCTTGAGCAAAAAATCTAATGCCTCTTTCGCTTCCGCATACTGTTTTTGTTCAATGTACATCCTGCCAAGAAGTTCGTATGCCATCGCATTTTTTGGATCGTGACTCACTACACCAATGAGCGTCTTTTCGGCAACATCGTACCGTTCGGCAGCAATCATGTCTCGTGCTTCGTCGATCATGTGACGAAGTTCCGTCGCATCGATTACTCCCTTCCGTTGACGCTCCACGTATCGTCGCTCCAAAGCAGTCAATTTTCCGGCAAGACGGCGAAATCCATCCTGCATCGCTTTCAACACCGGGCGCAGACCCTTCCAGGCGGCACGAGCTTTTTCTTCCGCTTGTCGCGTCATGCGTTCCTCCAGAATCTCCCGCTTCTTTTCACGCGTCTTCGCTTCGCGAGACGACAACGGATCCACAATCGAAAGTTGTGGAGCTTTACGGAGTGCGATGACGACGAGAACGCCAAGAGATCCAAGAAGAAATAGCGCAAGGACAACATCAACAAACGTCATACGTTTTGTGCAACCATTACGTCACGACCTGCAGTCAGAATCGCTTCGAATTCTTGTAGCTTCAAACTCGCACCGCCCACGAGCACACCGTCGATCGCCGGTTCCCGTAAAAACTGATACGCGTTCGCTCCGTTCACCGAACCACCGTACAGCACCGAGAGGGATTCATTTTTGACACCGATCGTCTTCGTGACAATTTCGCGGATCATCGTGTGCATTGCCACAGCATCTGCCGGTGTGGCACTTTCTCCGCTCCCAATAGCCCACAACGGTTCGTACGCCACAATCAATCGCGCAGACTTCGCGATACGAACATTGCGCAAAGCATCGGCAAGCTGACGCGCAACAAATGTTTCCGCGTCTCCCGCCTTGCGAACATCACGCGATTCGCCAACGCACAGAACAGGAACTAACGACGTCTGCGTGATCAATTTCATTTTTGTATTCACCGTTGCATCCGTTTCACCAGCCATCATTCGACGTTCGGAATGGCCAAGGATAACAAACAGACATCCTGCATCATCGAGCTGTGCCACGGATACCTCGCCGGTGAATGCGCCGAATCGCTCGGGCCCCATGGTTTGCGCACCCAGTTGAACGTGGGTTCGTACTAATACCTTCCGCACTTCGGACAGTGCCGTAAACGATGGGCACACCACGATCTCTGGCAGCACATCGTTCCCCATGATTGCGCGCAACACACCACGAGCATGCGCGATCGATTCGCGAATGCCGAGATGCATTTTCCAATTCGCAATGATGGTTTTCATACACGAAAGATTAGAGGGTTGGGAACTGTGCTAAAAGTTGCTTTGCATTCTTGTACGGACCAATTGCCGCAATCGACATCGCCTTCATATCGAGGATCTGTTTCGCAACACGTGCAACATCCGCGACGGTCACGGCATCAAACTGTTTCAAACGATCTTCCGGACCGATAACCTCGTTAAAGAACAGCGACTGTCGTCCAAAGAACTCCGCACGTTCCGACGAATCTTCCAGACGAAGCATGAGTCCGCCGCGAACATGATCCTTTGCCATCGCAAGCTCCTCTTTCGTCACACCGTGCGCCGCGATCTTTTTCACTTCTTTTACAATAACATCCATGGCAAGTTTCAAACGCGATGCATCCAGCCCCGCACGAATAACGAATGTTCCAACGTCATCGTATGAATCGACAGCCGCGCGCACCGTGTAACAGAGTCCTCGTCGTTCGCGAACTTCAATAAAGAGTCGTGAACTCATCGTACCACCAAGGATGGAGGCAAGAAGTTTGATCGCTTCGTTGTCGGCATGACCGCGACCGACGGTTTCGAATCCGAGTGCAACCTGAATTTGCTGAAGCGGTTTGGTCTGCAAACGGACGCGTGGCCCCTTCGTCACTTTTCGAGCGTAGAGCGGACTCTCTGGTCCTGCTTTGCGTTTCTTGGCAGTCCCGAATGATTTTTTGATGAGTGCCATGGCGTTCTTGGGAACGTTTCCAGCCATGACGACAACCATTCGATCTGGCGCGTAGTACGCATCGCGATAGCGTAAAACATCAGCGCGCTTCATCGCCGTCATCGATTCCGCAGTTCCGGCAATGTTCTTTCCCAGAATATGTCCCTCGAACATAGCGTCTTCGAGAAGATCTTCGACGTGCATGATGGGGTTCTCCTCGTACATCTTGATCTCTTCAATGATGACGCCTTTTTCTCGCGCCATTTCCTTGGCATCGAATTTCGAGTTGAGCAGCATGTCCGACAACAGATCAATTGCGGTCGCGGCACGTTTGGCATCGATCTTCACCCAGTAGCCCGTCAGATCTTTACCAGTGTAGGCGTTGTACTCCGCACCGTAGCGATCAAGCTCACGAGAAATATCAACCGTCGCTGGTCGCTTTGTTGTCCCTTTAAACATGAGGTGTTCAATGAAATGTGATCCGCCCCACACCGCGTCGTCTTCATGACGACTTCCTACTTTCACCAGCACCAGAAGAGAAACTGCGTCGGTCCCCGCAAACGGCACCAGATGCACCCGCATTCCATTGGGAAGACGTTCCGTCGTCATACTATATCGTCGTAATTTCTTTTTCTTTCTTGTCACCCATCTCGTCAATCTTCGCCGAGTATTCTTTCACCGTCTTTTCCAGCGCTTCTTCTAATCGACGCTTCTCATCTTCTCCCCCTTCTGCTTTCGCGATTTCTTTACGAACCTCTTCGCGAACTTTGCGAAGCGATACGCGCGCGTCTTCCAACTTTTCTTTCATAATCTTCACCATCTTCAACCGAGTTTCTTCGGTCATCATCGGCATGTTCAACCGAAGCGACTTTCCATCGACGACCGGATTGATACCGACGTCACTTTTGGCGATCGCAGTTTCAATACTTTTCACCACGCTCGCGTCCCAAGGCTCGATAAGGATGGTTTTGGAGTCCGGTGTGGTGATCGTCGCAAGTGCCTTGATGGGCTGCAGTGCGCCATACGCCTCTACCTGCACTGGTTCCAAAATTGCGGCTGATGCTCTGCCCGTTCGAATAGATCCGAGCTCGCTCACCAAGTGCTCAATCGCCTTCGTAAACTGTGGTTTGGCGTCATCAATAATGCTCATATGCAAATCAATTTTTCACTCAGGATTGTAAACCGAACACCGCGTACCGTCAACGCAGCACGCGGTGCAATTTGGCTAACGTTTGC
>JBBUEW010000023.1:0-1015 GCA_038078095.1 Patescibacteria group bacterium
ATCGGGGCTGTATTCGAACATTTACGTCATCTCCTACAGCGAAGGAGCATCGGAAGAAACGCAAGATATTTATAGTCAGGTTATTGAAAACATTTCGTTCCTCATCAACGTTGCCGATACACAGGTGTGTAGTACGAGTGGAAATTCCTGTTCGTCCGATTTGGATTGTAGTTACACCACCGGTGAAGTATGTGGATCCGACAAGCTCAAAATCATGCGTGACACGCGACGCATTGCCGACATGAAAGATATCGCTATCTTGATTGATGCCTACGGTGAAGAAAATGGTACATGTAGTGGAACGACGACGCAGACGTGCGAGCTTGATGCGGATTGTCCCAGCAGCGAGACGTGTGAAGTGACGGTGCCGACCCTCTCTTCTGGCACTGCCGTTCGAAGCTTGGCATCGAGTGGATGGTCGTCCTGGGTTTCGACGCTTGGCGGGGCGGTGAACGATGACGGTATTCCTGTTGATCCCCTGAACGCTTACACCACGTGTACGGGGTACTCGAGTGATACCTGTGTTAATACGACGACAGGCGCGTACTCGTGTCCGGTAGATTCCCATGTGTATCACTATCGAGCGGTCGGTGCCCGAGATTATGAGGTTGGCGTCGAGCTGGAATACACCGCGTCATCGTGGGTGAATGTCGTTGATAGTAGTACAACGGATAATGTCGCGTTTTACACGTCGTCGTTCTGCGATGGAAATATTTACGGAACGTCGAGCACGTGTGGTGACGGTATTATTGGCACGAATGTTGGTGCGGATGGTGTTAGTGGAACGAGCGACGATTCAACCGAAACATGTGAAATTGGTGATCTTCTTGCCCAAGCATGTACCACAGAAAGCGGCCTGGCTGGAACGGCAAATGCGGATTGTAATAGTACGTGTTCCGGCTATACCCTCTCTGCAAGTGCCACCTGTTCGGCAACATCGTGCGGCGATGGCGTCATCAATGGAACGGAAATTTGTGACGACGGCGCGAATAACGGCGAATATGGATACTGCGGA
>JBBUEW010000024.1:0-12592 GCA_038078095.1 Patescibacteria group bacterium
GTGGGGTTTAAATCCACATCGTGAATGCGGACATGCTGGCGGAAACCACTAAAAGTAAGAATGGTTGTTTGAAACTCGGGATCGCGAGCGAAGAGAGGAGGATGATGATGCCGAGGAGAATCGCGAACTGACTGATGCGTCGGGCCGTGAACCAGGCAAAGAATGTTCGGACGCTCGATGTTTTACTTTGTTGGAGTGGGCCACACATACGGAACGTCAATCGACCAATAGCGTCGAGAATCGTGACGTTGGCCATAGTAAAGATAATGACGCCAGCAACACCAAAAAGTGTACCTAAATATTGAACCTGATTATTGAGCGCGAGGATTTCAGCTGTGAAAACTTGAAAGCCTTGCGCAGAACCGACAGGAAGAAGGAGCGCGCCAAGATAGCAGAGGAGGAAGATTGAGAAGACGTTCGCAAAAACGAAGAAAATAAAATGTTCCGCATTCATCATGCGATACCATTTTTTAAAGTTGAATCGCGATTGTTCGGTGGTAAAATCGATCGTCGCAATTGCCGATTTCTTGAGGGAGTTTACGCCGTAACCTTTATCTTGAATCCATTCGCCTTGAACGAGATTCAGAACACCAGCGACGCCGCCATAGGCGAGCGCAGCGACGAAATCAAATCTCGGCATTCCCTCGGGGAGGTACCCCCACGTGGTAAACCCGTGGAGGCCTGCCATGAAAATAGCAGGATCGAAGTTCAGAACGACGACGGAGATGATGATACCGAGCGCGAGAATGAGACTGAATCGCGAACATACTTCCAAGACGCGATATGTTTCTTTCTTTTGAAAAACGAACCAACTTCCAATAAGCAAGAGGATCGCGATAATGAACCCGACGTTTCGTGCCTCGGTTCCCTCGAACCCACTTAAGTGCGCGATAAGGTTGCCAGCGGTCGTCATCCAGGCTGGCCATACTAATGCCGCAAGGACCGTGAGGGCGAAGATCGCCGAAAGCCACGGCGCCTTGCTCACAAGACTTGTTTCAACACTTTTCCCAGTGACCAAGGCGTAGCGCTCGATTTCGATATTGACGGCGAATTGCAGGATAAGAATCAGTGGCACGGGCCACAAAATGTTGAGTCCGAAGTTGGAAACAAGATTTGGCCAGAGCAACATTTCTCCACCACTCAACGAGAGTGCGGCAAAGATAATACTCGGACCGAGCATCTGCAGGAGACTTTTTTTCAGAGCGGGGAAATGGGATCGCATACCGAGGACAGTATATCGTAGACAAAAGTGTCCATCGTTTTGTGCATGCATGTACCGTGATTTATCTGCTGCTGTTTTTGGTGTGTTTATTTTGTATATCCGTCACGCTCTTTACTCAGCTGGCCACTCTTCGATGGCCGCCATTGCTGCCTCGATCGGATCTGCTTTTCGTAGTCGTGCGATTTGTTTTCGATTGAGTATCGATGCGTGAGGAATAGTAAGGAGATACTCTGGGATGTACCACACTGCTTCCTGGCTTGTTTCCCATCCGCGCCTATCAAATCGTGACAGGTCGACGGGGCGTGAAAAGGTGCGGAGCGTTTTTTGTCGAGATGATTGAAGAAAGTATTCGTGAAAGTAACTCATCACGAGTTCGCGGATCGTTTTGTAAATGGGTTCTCGATAGCGCAAGACGCCGTGATTGGTTTTAGAAATTGCTCCCCAGTGTTTATCAATTTGGAAAACCGCGATCACATGATCGGCGTCATTCGTGGTCGCCTCCAGATCGACGATGAGCGGTGTGTATCCGTGAAAGCGAAGTGCCGCAGCCGCAAACATCGCTCCTTCGACACATTGTGCTTTTCGTTCGCGGAGGACGCTGCGAGGAGAAAGACATGTCTCGTTTCCCCCTTCGATGCGAAAAGGAATCGTATTCAAAAAATACTGGATCTTTGCCGGTGTCGAGAGCGAACGAAGTATTCGTTTTTCGGCAGAGGTCCAGGAGTCCATAGTGGTTTATTTGAGTGCTTCACAGATTGTGTGCGGTTCCTCGGCTTGAAGTGTAGCGCCTCGTGATCCGTTATCCAAAACAAAAGCCACCCCGTCGACGCGAGCCGAGGGGCGGCCGTTGTCGCGGGGTGGTCGTGGTGCCTCGATCGCAGCGTTCAGCGAAGGAGATGGACCGAGATGATGTTGTTCCCGATCTTTGTCCCGTCATTGGCCTGGCCCGTGACGAGACCGCCTTCTGTTCGTCGAGCTTCGGTCTCGGTGTAGAGCCGGATGGCATCGTGACGTCGCAGCGCATTGACGATCTGACGGTCAGCTCGCAGACAGTAGGCGCGGATCAGACGTTCCGACGTCGCGTCCCCCTCGCGTACCCGTCCCTCGACGGGAGTGGTGAGGGGATTGCCGGTCATGTACACCCATCCCAGGTATCCCACCTCGATCGTCCGTACCTGTTCGGGCGTGAGGATGGGCGACATCCCGAATTCGACAAGCTCATCGCCGGCGAGCTCCGCGAGGAGCTCGTGCTCGAGCCCGTCGACGCAGAGATCGCGCCGCATCTGGAAGAGCTCCAGGAGATCGATCGCGTGTTCGCAGGGCACGTGGAAGCGCGCGTCTCGCTCCTCCGTTTCGAGGGTCCCATTGCAGCTTCCGATGTAGGCGAGGCCGAGATCGGTGAGGAGAGCAGCTCCGCCGATGGCTGAGTACTGCCGGATGCCTTTCCTGAGGCCTTTCCTCCACAGGAGTCCGGGGTAGAACCGCTCACCGGTATCGATATTCTGCAGCAACAGGCCCAGGTGCGAAACCGAACAACGAACCAAATCTTCCGCCATTGCTCCTCCGGGGGTGGAAAATCAACGAACAATACTATCCTAATGAGAAGAGGACTCTATGTCCACGGTACCGTGGGCGTTTCGTTTGTAATCATTAGTTGACCCTCTCGAGTGTTACTATGGCATGAGAAAGGCATAGTAATAGATATATGACGTCATCTCTTCGGAACGGCATTGTTATCGGGATTAGCGCATTGTTGGTTATATTGGTCTTCATCTTCTTTATCTTGCCGCGAGTCGTCTCGGCACCTCCAGAAGAAGCCATCAACGGAACGAGCTCGGGAAACAGTGCATCAACGGTAAGTACGGAATTCCTCGCTCCTTTTTCCAGTGAGAAGCTGGGTACTGTTGACCGTGATATCACGTATTGCACCATCGATGGAGTAAATCTTGGCATGGATATCCATTGGCCGGAAAGTGGCGAAGGGCCGTTTCCGGTTGTGGTGTACGTTCACGGTGGTGGATGGAATGCGGGGGATAAAGGTGAAGAGCGTCCGCTCGGAGGGTACCTCGGCGATATTCTTCCCCGTGGAATTGCGGTGATTGCGGTGAACTATCGACTCGCTCAGGAATATACGTTCCCGGCGATGATCGAAGATGTAAAGTGCGCGGTGCGATCGATTCGTGCGAATGCGGAGCAGTATCACATCGATCCCGATCGCATCGCCGCGCTCGGCGGAAGTGCGGGAGGGCACTTAGTTTCTCTTCTCGGCGTGACTGACGCATCCGCTGGATTTGATGATGTTGGGCAGTATCAAGACGTTTCGAGTCGGGTCGTCGCCGTTGCAAATATGTACGGTCCCACAGATTTAACGGTTCCAAATGCTGGAACGACGAGTCAATCAATTCAGAATACTTTCGGAACAAGTAATTACGACGATATGGGCTTTGCGAGTCCGATCACATATATTACTTCGGAAGATCCGGCATTTCTTCTTATTCATGGTGAAAAAGACACGGTGGTGCCGATCGCACAATCTGAAAGTTTTGCAAAGGCACTTGAGGAGGCAGGAATTGAGGTGGAATTTATTCGTGTGGCGAATGCGGCGCACTCGTTTAGCAAGGCGACCAAAAATGTCGCTACCGATCCGACCATCCCCGAAATTACCGTCATCGTTGCAGAGTGGTTAGAAAGTCACCTCAAATAAAATATGACCCGTCTCGTTATCGCGCTGAGTCTTTTCGTCTTCCTTGGTGTTGGATGCACGACATTGAATCCCTCTTTGAGTACCGAAGGGACAACGAACGTTTCTTCGACAGGCGAACCGCCGACACTTCAAAAAACAATCTACACCTCATTCGTCATTAACGTTCACGATTTTTCACAGCCGGAAAAAAGCATCGCAACACTTCATCATCTTATCGATCTGCACGAAGCGTACGATATGCCGGTCGACATGTACCTGACAGATGCCATGGTACAGATTTACGAAGAAGATGCTCCAGAACTTATCGAGCGACTCAAGACGAGTCCGCAGGTGGCTGTTTCGTACCATCTTCGTCCACCCACACCGTACTACTCCGACTTTCACGAAGAATGGTTCGCGGGATTGACGGGGGAGGCTCTCGAGGAGGCGCTCTACGAATATGAAACGCACCGCGTTGATCTCGTCACCGGAAAAACAACAGAGGAAGCCGGAGGATATCAGCATTTGAAAGACGTGATGGGATATGCACCGTACGTCGTCACACAATCTGCGGGTCCCGGTGATATCACGAAAGCGTTAGCGAATATCTACAAAGAAATGGGTGCACGATTTACGTTGCGTCATAAAGTGACATCGGCGTTCGGTGAGATGACAAATGGATTATATTTACGACCGGAAGATGTCGAGGTGAAAGTTTATAATCCGAGTGGGGTGATCGACGCGGGCAACATGCTCACGTATCACCTTGAGGGCGTCACGCAACGTCCTGCGTTTGTAAATTTGAAATGGCACGACAATAACTTCTTTAGTTCAGGAACGAACTGGGCGGGGATTTACTACGCTCCCGATGCCAAAGGCACCGATCCGCTCAATTCTCCGTACGATCTTTCATTGTGGACGACGTCGGAAGCCAATAAGTCTGCTGCGGACGAAAAACAACAGTGGGATCGGTACGAGGCGATGCTGGACTACGTGAAGAATCATCCAGAGCTGTATACTGCAGTCAACAGTAAGGACGTTTTGAATCTTCTTGAGCAGTAGTATGACCAAAGAAATAAGGAATCAGATTCTTGTCATCGTTGGATCAGTGATTGTGGGCGTGGCTGCTGGTCTCACGGCGTACCTCGTGACGTTGAACACCTCAACGGCCGTTCCAGATGTATCGAACGCTCAAGAGAGCGAGACACTCTCAGATTCTGCTATTTCTTCCTCTACTCACGAAGGAGACGCTCCTCTTTACATCACGACGATGACGCACATGGAGAGCATTTTTAAAGACGACGAACGAGAGCAGATTTTTCAAAAACATGTGGCAGACATTCGATGGGCCATGGATCTTTTCGATGAGTATGGAGCAAAGCTGACCATCGAGTCCGAGGAACCTTTTGCAATCGCAAATACCAAGTGGGGGGTTCCAATTTTGAAAGAAATTGTTGATAAAGGCCACGGTGTGGGGTCTCACGCCGACTTTGGATACGATCCTACTGGTCGCAATCCGATGGATACCGAAGAACTCACGAGTGAGGCGAAGAAGTTAAAAGCAGTTATCGACGACCTTGTTGGTGCAGAAGATAATCAGAGCATCTCCGGCGCGATCGGCACTGGCGATTGGGTGATTGCTGCTCATAATGCGGGGTACGCCTTTAAAGATGGGGTGACGGGCATTGCCTATCTTTCGATGCCCGAAAGCGCACGTGCACCGGGATGGACCGATGCCTACATTTACGAACAGGGATATCACGAAGGCGTTCCTCCAGATTTTGAAGACAATATCTATCCGCTCGCGCTTAAAGATGCGAAAGATTTAGTTTCCGATACTGATCCGCTCATCGTGGTGATGGGTGGAGAGCTCGGCGAGTTGGCGAGTCTTGATGAAGGACGAGAAAGCTGTTTTCCGGCGTGTGCGTATACTGCGGCCGATAATACCGTCGTCATCGAAGCAATCAAGAAGGCCGACGATATTCGTGATCGATCCCGCGTTGCTCACTTGAACATGCACATTCCTGTGAAGCTCCTCACATCGCAAAACGAAGAAACACTTCGCGCGTTACTCAAAGCGATTCAGACATACGTCGACAACGGCAGCATTATTTGGGAAACCCAACTCGGCGCATACGAGGGGTACGAGAAATGGGGAAGATAGGCCTTGGGGACGAGGAGTGAGTAAAAAGCCAGAGGAGGAAGACTTTCTGTTACAATAGTCACCAGAACTCTTCTTTCTGGTACCTATGTCTTTTGAAGGAAAAATGCGTCGAATGGCGCCTGTCGCGGCTGCCTTGGTTGGACTCGAAAGCGCTCCAGCTTTTGCACGGGAGGCAGGCGGTGCGCCGATGGAAAATCGTGAGATTCGTGTGGAAGAGGTTGAGCGTCGTCCGGAAGGAGCCGAGGTGCAACGCAGCCTAGATCTTATTATTGCCTTGAACGAAAAATCACGATGGAACGCTGAGGTCGCTGATGCTGTTGATGTGGGGTATGGGAAAGCACAACGAAAACCGCTTTTTTCCGGTGAACGCACGATCCGTAGTGGGGAGAACGATCTCAGTCTTGCAGGACTCGATTGTACGGCGTCGTTTGTGGAAGTCGACGCGACGAGCGATGGGAACTACGCGGGAACACTTGCATATCTTCGTGCCGATTGCTCGCCTACAGGATTTCCCGATCAACATAAGGAGGCGACGGTATTTATCTACGGTAATAGTACCAGTGAGGATACGTTCGCGACTGATCTTACTCGAGTGATCCCCTGGAGTATGCCTCTTGTAAAGTCATTGCTTGTTGATGTACATGGCGCTGATTTCGCGGGCGACGATGCACGGTACCAGGCCGTCAATCATCAATTGACTCAACTCGGTGGTGATTTGTTTGTGTTACAGGCACTGCAACAGATGGCTGGGGGAGACTCTTATGCTGCAGAGCGTATTGTCAGTCGGGTGAAGATAACACTTCGTAACCTCGAAAGGACGGGAGTGGAGATTAATAGGGAGAAAGCCGACGCCGTGTTGGGTGCCCGATAGGGTGAGGCGGCTGGTATACTTTGCAGAATGCAACTGAAATACGTCACCGATGATATTCCGGGTATCACGCGCAAAAAAGGCTGGACGTCTTTTGTGTATCGGGATGAAAAGGGGGAGAAGATTCGCAACAAAGATGTCTTGGCTCGAATTCGATCGCTCGCGATTCCGCCGGCGTATACCGATGTGTGGATCTGTCCATTTATGAACGGACATGTGCAAGCAACGGCGCGCGATGCCCGAAAACGGAAACAGTATATCTACCATCCTGATTGGATTACGAAACGTGATGAAGGGAAGTTCCATCGACTGCTCCAGTTTGCCCAAGCGTTGCCCCGTCTTCGTCGTCGTATCACTCATGATCTTGCACTGCCCGGCATGCCGAAAGAGAAAGTACTCGCCACAATCGTAAAACTTCTCGATACCGAATACATTCGTATTGGGAACGACGAGTACGCAAAGGAAAACGATTCATTCGGATTGACGACGCTTCAAAATCGTCACGTCAAAGGAACGGGTACGCACATGAAACTCGTCTTCAAGGGGAAGCATGGCATTGTGCGCGAAGTTGCACTCGAAGATGAACGGTTGCGGAAAATTGTTGCAACATGTCAGGATATTCCTGGTCATGAACTGTTCGAATATCTCGATGATCGAAACAAGCCGCACGATGTGAAATCGGAAGATGTAAATGAATATCTGAAATCGATTTCGCACGAAGAGATTACGGCGAAAGATTTTCGAACGTGGCACGGCACCGTTCTCGCGGCATCGTATTTGTGGGAACATCCTCTTCCTGAAACGAAAAAAGAAGCGCATCACATCACGAAAGAAGCGATCAAGACAGCGGCAGAAGCATTGGGAAACACGGCTGCGATATGTAAGAAGTGTTATGTTCACCCACAGATTATTTCGTTGTACGAGAAGGGAAATTTGCTTTGGGTTCCTCCCGAAGAAAAAAAGCGCAGAAAGTATCCTCACCTTCACATGCAAGAAGTGGCACTGATTACATGGCTTGAGAAGCTGTAGCGTTCCTCGACGGGGGAAAGTCTAATGTTTTCCAAGTGTGGTGATCGGTCGGCTTTGAACGATGAAGAATTTTCCATTGTTGAAAGTCCATTCGATATCACAGGGAAAGCCGTAGTGAGTTTCGATAGTGGTGACGAGGCGTGCCAGCTCGAGGATGCACTCATCCGTCAGTTTCTGTTTTTCCTGCTCTTCCTTCGGTACCGTCTTCCAAATGTTCCGATCATGCTCTTTGAAA
Source organism: Patescibacteria group bacterium (assembly GCA_038078095.1). Classification (GTDB taxonomy): domain Bacteria; phylum Patescibacteriota; class Patescibacteriia; order UBA9934; family UBA9934; genus CAIKHN01. The sequence goes on from JBBUEW010000024.1 coordinate 8,202, forward strand.
ATCCCACGTTCCTGCTCTGTGATGTTCTTCTCGAGGAGAGTGTTTTCTTCCTTGTCGACAATGTACGAGTCTGGAGTGATTTGGCCAGAGACGATCGCCTCACCCAAACCGAATCCTGCCTCGATAAGAATGTGATGATGATCCTCGGTAACTGGGTGAACGGAGAAGGCGATGCCGGATACTTCACTTTGAATCATTTTTTGTACAACGACGGCAACGGAAACTTTTGTTGTTTGGAGGTTCCTTTCAAGACGATAAAAAATCGCTCGCGGACTAAAAAGGGAAGCGAAACATTTTTTTATGTTCGAGAGGAGGGTTTCTTCGGCCGTATTCAAAAAAGAATCGAGTTGTCCTGCCCAGGCGTGGTCGGCGCCATCTTCAGCAGTGGCACTCGAACGAACAGCGACGAATTCGCATCGGAGATTTCGAAAGGCGTGTAAGATCTCGCGTTCTCGTTCTGCAGGTATCGCGACGTGTACGATAAGTGATCGAATGTTTTCTGAGGCATTTTCGATCGTCGTCATGTCTTCGCGTTGTACCTCGCGAAGTATCGTCTCGATTTTTTGTCCGAGATCATTCGTATCGAGAAGTTCCTCGAACACCGTTGCAAGAAGAACGAAACCATCGGGAACAGGGATACCGTTGTTGAGCATTTCTCCAAGAGAGGCGCCTTTGCCGCCGGCAATGTTTGCGTCATTTTTCCTAAGCTCCCGAAAGTTTTTGATCATAACGAGCTTAGCTCGCGCTGGGTGTCTCGCTCACGGCTGGCGTTGGTTTTTCCGGCATGACGAAAATTGCAACGACGTACACCAGGACACCAGGGACGAAGCCAGTAAAGACGACGACGAGAACCCAGATAAGACGAAGAAGAGAAGAATCAACGGCGAAGTATTCGGCAAGCCCTCCACACACCCCTGTGAACATTCGGTCGGTTGCGCTGCGATAGAGTTTTTTGTTTTCCATATAAGGACAGCGTAGTGGATCGAAAGGAAAAAGACGAGTTTTGAGAAGAAAAACCAGCTTATATTAGCGAATTTTATTGACGTTTGGTCAATTTTTTGCTATACTCGCTGGTTAATTTTTATTGGCCACTATGTTGAAAGAAACGTTGAAAAAGCTCTTCGTTCTTGTTGTCGCTGCCGTCGTTTCCTTGTCTGCGCCGTCGGCGTACGCCTTAACGATGATTGGTGATCCCTCGGATGAAATTATCGACAATGTCCTCAACGCCAAGTCGGTGGACTTCAATCTTGATATCGACGTTGAAACTGACAACGATCATCTTGAAAAGCCGGTAAAAATGCACGTTGACGTTGATGTCATTACAGACTTTGACGACAATACCGCCGTGGATTTCGATATGTGGTCAACGGACGAGAGTGGCGCATTTTACGAAGCCGAAGGATCCGTCATGCTGATTGACGATGTCCTCTATCTTTCCGAGAATGGAGAGAAGTGGTATTTCGTGGAGCAAACCAATGCAACGCCTGTTCCGTCCGAAGACGACGTTGATCAAGGCGCTGAAGAGATCAAGGGATTCATGAACGATCTCTTTGAACATGATGTTATCGAGTATCAGCCAGAATCTGCGGAAGTCATCAATAAGACGATGACCGTTCGCTATGCTTACACCATCAATAATGATCGCTTGGTCGATTATCTTGTTGATAACGGCACGATTTCCGAAAGTGAATCGAAAGAAATGCGCACGTCGCTTGCTGAAGACGTTACCATCGGTGGCGACTTTTGGGTCGATACTGTAGCGATGCTTCCAGTGATGTTCACGCTTCGCATCAATGCGAAATCCAGCGCAACGTCGTACACCAATGTAGAGATTTCCGTTCTCTTCAACAGTTTCAACGAGACGGTGAGCCTTGAGGCACCGAAGAATGCGGTGAGCATCGAAGAGTTCGAGATGAGTGAATCGGAAGAGTTGGTGATGTCGAGCATCGAGGATAACCTCGCAAACATGGACATTGATGGCGATGGGTTGACCAATGAAGACGAAGAGTCCATCTGGCACAGCAATCCCATGAGTGCCGATACCGATGGCGACGGATATCCGGACTACACCGAAGTTATCAACGGCTACGACCCGAACGGATCGGGCAAGCTCGACTCCGATCGTGATGGCCTCACCGACTACGCAGAAATGACCATCCACTGGTCTAACCGTTTCGACGCCGATTCGGATAACGATGGCTACAACGACGGTCTCGAAATTGCGAACGGCTACAACCCGAACGGTCCTGGTCGTTGGTAAACACCTTCCGAATTACAAAACAAAAATCCCCGCTTGAAGCCGGGATTTTTGTTTGTACGTTTTAGCGAACCGAGGTGTAGCCTCCTTGAACACCGGTTGGTGAGAAGACGATTTGCCACAGCTGGTTTTGGCGGGCGCGGAATGAACCGGCACAAGAAAGGAGGTAGTACGTCCACATCCGATGGAAACGTCCGTTGTACTGTCCTTTGAGATCGTTCCAGTGCGCTTCGACGTTGGCATACCAGGCCATGAGTGTTTTGTCGTAGTCGGCAGAGAAATTGTGCCAATCCTCCATCACGAATTGTTGGCGTTCTGCAGCGGCCGTGATCTGTTGCACAGAAGGAAGTATCGAATTTGGGAAGATATATTTCTCGATCCAGGGATCGGTGCGGAGGACGGATCGTATGCCACCGATGGTATGGAGAAGGAAGAGACCGCCGGGTTTAAGGAGACGTTTCACGTGCGCAAAGTACGTGGCGTAATTTTTGTATCCGACGTGTTCAAACATTCCGAGCGAAACGATATGATCGAATTGTCCGGTGACGTCACGATAATCTTGAAAGCGTAACTCGACGGGCAACCCCGCACACAATTCTTTACCAAGCGCGAGTTGCTCCTTCGAGATTGTGATGCCGGTTACTCGGGCGCCATATTTTTCGGCCGCGAACTTTGCAAAGCTGCCCCAGCCGCATCCGATGTCCAGAACATGTTGACCCGGCTGCAGACCAATCTTTTTGCACACCAGATCGAGCTTAGCCTCCTGTGCCTTATCGAGGGTCTGTGCCGTCTTCCAATATCCGCAGGTGTACGTGAGACGTTTGCCCAGCATCGCACGATACAGATCGTTTCCAATATCGTAATGCGCTCGCCCCACTTTGAGCGCACCCTGTTTATTCTGCATGTTCCATAATCGTGCCTTCATGGTCGAAGCGAGGAGACTTATGCTCGGACGCAGATTGCTTGCGACGTTCGCTCGTAACAACTTTGCGATCATCTCATCGATCGCATCGCATTCCCACCAACCATCCATGTACGCCTCGCCAAATCCGAGCGATCCTTGGGCGAGTACACGAGCGTAGAGCCGATCGTCGAGAACGCGAATGTCAGAAGGATTCGGTCCGTTGAACGTTACTCCTGTCCCAGTTAATAAGGCTTCGATGGCGGATTTCATAGGATGAGGGAAGGATAGTGGGGTTTCCCACAAAAGCACAACTCTTCCGTGTTACACTTTTATCAATACCCAGTCTATGCGATTAAAATATCTTTTCACAAAGAATGGGGAAGCGGCATATGCAGCGTTCCGCAACTTCGGTCTTGGTATTTCGAACGAGAATCCTTCAACGGTCCTCTGTGAGACGTTTGGGGATGAGTAAAGAAAAATATTCAACTTTATTATGGCAAAGAAATCATCCCTCGTTGGATACCTCATCCTCGTGGTTATTTTTGTGGTGGGGGTCGTTGGGACGGTGCGGTTCATGAGTGACCAACCTGAGGCTTCTGACACGAACAACGAAGGTCAGGTCACGGTCGTGGAGAACGATACGGCAGTCGATGTCACCACGAACGACTTCGTCATGCCCGACGCCTGGCCACAGAAAGGGAAGATGACCGGCTATTTGGCGAATCTCACACCCAATCAGGAAATACAATTTGGCATTGTCAACGATCCTGTCGACGAACAGATCGTATACTTTGCGACGACAGCACCGATGACTGTCAATGGTGAAGAGAAGACGCTTCTTTCTATCTATAAAGCCAACGCGACAACCTACGATTACGAACGGATGTATCGGGCCACCTACGGCCAGGGCGAAACGCCGGGTCTTCGCAGCGGCGATGACGGCGCGTGGCCGGTGTGGCATGTGGTGGGATACGACCAAGGAAAATTAGTGATTTTGGTGCAGGACGCCGATGATTCACCAGGAATTTGTGCAGAGATTTTCGTGATTGGTGTGGATGGTGAAGCGCAGGAGCGAGCGTATTTTGCAGCACTCGATGTAGCGAACCCCGCAGCGGGTCTTGCGGACTACATGCCAGATGCTCAAGCGGTGGCTGATGCCCGAGCCAAAGAGTTAGCCTGCCAGGCGGAACTCTAGGTTAATTCCCCCCTGAGAATGTGTGTCGAACTATA